>NZ_NFKD01000004.1:0-159584 GCF_002160215.1 Bacteroides sp. An19
GTCCTTTTCGCTCCTGTTCTTCGTCAGATAGCCCGCTATCTTCCTCATCACAGAAGCGAAAATGCCTCAAAAACTCATCCCAAATCATCGCACGATAAATTCAAAACAGCTTCTAAAAAACTGATTTCAAGCATGCCTTTTAATGAACATAAGTGAGTTAGCCGTTTCACATAAGTAAGTTATGCGTTTCACATAAGCAAGTCAGTCCTATCACTTATGTTCGTTTGAGAGTGTCAGCATGTGAATGTGTCCTGCAACGACATCAGCAAAACGCACAAATCCATACCGCGCATAGTATGAAAATAGAAAATAAGGACATTCATAAAATAGAAAACCCATAAAATAGAAACCCATAAAATAGAAAACCATAGATTGAAAAAAAATAGTTTTAAAAACTTGTCCAATTCAAAGAAAAGCCATACCTTTGCAGCCGGAAAAGAAAAAGAAAGATTTTCAATTTAATCAAAACCTATTAAAGGCTTGTTAAGAAGAATGTCATTCTTTTCAGTAGCAATGAAAGGACAAACCGGTCCGGCAATTGCTACAAAAGTTCAGATGGCGCTTTCGTCTAGTGGCCTAGGACGCGGCCCTCTCACGGCTGAAACACGGGTTCGATTCCCGTATGCGCTACCAACCTAAATTATATTGGAAGTTTGGGTGAGTGGCTGAAACCAGCAGTTTGCTAAACTGCCGTACGGGTTACCGTACCGGGGGTTCGAATCCCCCAGCTTCCGCTATAACTACTGGACAGAAGTGAATAAGGTCCCATAAATCAATGATTTGTGGGACTTTTTTTACAACTAAAAGTCCACAGAAAACAACATTGTATCTTGTATTATACATAATACATTCAGGGCAAACGCATCTAAATTATACAGATTATCATCTACAGCAGCATTACACGTCCTCCAAAGACCGCCTTTGGATACCCCAAAACGTATATCCCAAGGGCAGTGTTTTGCAGAAATCAAATGCGTCGGCCCTGATAGTACCGTATCTTGATTTTATCAATAAGCATTTTTTTCACCATGAATGGCATTACGGACTGTGCGGTAGATGATATATAAATCCAACCCGAAACTCCAGTGCTCAATATACCAGATATCACCTAAGATACGTCCTTCCATATCTTTTAATTCTTTGGTTTCCCCCCGATATCCCGTCACTTGGCTCCAGCCTGTTATGCCTGGCTTAACAAAATGACGTACCATATATTTATTAATCAATTTAGAATATTCTTGTGTATGTTTCAGCATATGGGGACGTGGTCCGACTATACTCATGTCACCTAGTAATACGTTGATAAATTGAGGCAATTCGTCTATATTGGTTTTACGCATAATATCCCCCCATCTTGTTTTACGCGGATCATTTTTAGTAGCTTGTACGGTATCAGCATCTTTGTTGACCTTCATAGAGCGGAACTTGATGCAATAAAATTCCTTATCGTTCAGTCCATTACGTTTCTGGCGGAAAAATATCGGACCAGGCATGGTTAATTTGGTAACGATAGCCACAATGATAAAAATGATAGGAAAGAAAGTACATAAGAACAAGAGTGAAAATGCAATATCGAAAGCACGTTTCAAGAACTTGTTTTCCGGACGGCTTAAAGGGTCTGGGCGCAAACTGAGGTAAGGCACATTACCCATCATATTGAAATATACCCGGTTATGTAGATAGTTGCGAAGATTAGGAACGCTGTAAAAATGTACCACATTATTCTCGCAATAATTGATAATGGGCAAAATGACATCTGCTTTTCGCGATGGAAGACAACAGAAAAGATAATGAATATAAGGATGAGCAGAAAGATAGTGTTCCACTTCTTCCGGCTTGCCTAGATAAGTGCAATGTTCATTATCCATGTTAGGATTTGGTTCATCATCAAAATATCCCACAACCCCATAACCACTTGCCGGGTCATCGGTCAATTCATGGTATAACTCGATATTGTTTGGAGTACTTCCCACCAAAACTACATAGTGTATGTTTTTTTTGTTGTTCCGGTAAATTTTCAGGCATGTGCGGAACATAAGCCTGTATATACTTATAATAAGGAATAAGGCAGACAGATAAGCTGCATAAAATAATGATATGACATTAAAATGCATACCTACCGTTAATAAAAAACCACTTACAATGGTAAAATAGAATACATTACGAAATACACGTGCAACAATTTGATACGAATGTACCTTTTGTCTATGTAATATAACCCCTCCACGCATTGTGCATAATAAATAGCAAAGCGATATTACTATAAGAATCTGGGGTAAACTGGAATTAAACGAAACAGGCTTGTCCATCATGTTGCCCCAATAATAAAAAGCATAAAACAATCCATTACATAGGCATAAGTCCCCCATTATCACAAAAGCCTGGATGATACTGTTGTATCTTAGGATGCGATTGCTATTACTCTCCATATAAAATAAGGTTTTAGTTAGACTTTATTTAGTAATCAATTCCTTTAAAATAGTTTCTTCGTCTTTTGCCTGTCTGTTTGTTTATTGTGCAAAGATTGTAGAAATTTTAAAGAAAAGCAAATTTTACCCCCTCAAAATCTCATTGATATTTAAATATATGTTAAATAACACACGATTTTTCTTATATATGTATGTTGAATAACATAATATATATATCTTTGCATCGTGTTTTTCATGGTATTAGATTTAAGGTTAATGAAGATTGGGAATCTGGGAAGATTCCCTTTTTTTATGCTTGCTTTTTCCGATGCATATCAGTCCCTCCAGAGCCACTTTAGAAGCTGTTTTGAATTTATCGTGCGATGATTTGGGATGAGTTTTTGAGGCATTTTCGCTTCTGTGATGAGGAAGATAGCGGGCTATCTGACGAAGAACAGGAGCGAAAAGGACCAAAAAATCGCCCAAAGCACACACGAAAACAGATACATCAAGCCAAGAAAAACTTTTTGGAGAAATTCAAAACAGCTTCTTACTGTAGATGCGACAATATCGGTGCTAAAACTAATCTGTTCATGATAGAACCGCCAATGAATGAAGAATCCTTTCGGACATGGCTTCATCAGTCACATTACCGAAAAACTTTGAAAATCAAAGAAAATAAGCCATATCTTCACTTATGCCAAAACAAGACCTTTTACACGACTTTAAATGAAAGAACCATGAAGGCTTGACTTTTTTTCTTATTACTCTAGCCTATAAATCGAGATTTATATCTAAATTTGCAGGGTAATTTAAAGCTCAAAAATTATGTTGATTTACAATACGACCTTTCACGTGGAGATGGCTGACGCACGCAATTTCGTCATCTGGCTTCACGAATGTTATATTC
Source organism: Bacteroides sp. An19 (assembly GCF_002160215.1). Lineage (NCBI taxonomy): Bacteria > Pseudomonadati > Bacteroidota > Bacteroidia > Bacteroidales > Bacteroidaceae > Bacteroides > Bacteroides sp. An19. The sequence continues at coordinate 3,319 of NZ_NFKD01000004.1, forward strand.
CCGAGGCAGAAAAATCGGGAGAGTTGAGCAACCCGCGCATCTTGCGCATCCTGAGCCATAAGGAGCAGGACAGCGAGTGCTTCTCTTTGCAATGGGAAGTGGAAGACAGTGCCGCACTGCACCGCTGGCACACGCAGGTGGGAGCACACCTGAATGAGGAACTAAAAAGAACGTTTAAAGACAAGGTGATAGGTTTTCCTACCTTGATGGAGGTCATCGCGTGATACAGCCTGTAAGGGAAAAGATTATTCTGGGCATCGATCCGGGCACGAACATTATGGGCTATGGTGTCTTGAAAGTGACCGGCATTAAGCCTGAAGTGATAACACTGGGAGTCATCGACCTTCGCAAATGCGGTGACCCTTATCTGAAACTGAAACATATCTACCAGCGCGTGCAGGGCATCATCGCTTCGTACCTGCCCGATGAACTTGCCATCGAAGCCCCATTCTTCGGAAAAAACGTCCAGTCTATGCTGAAGCTGGGACGTGCGCAAGGAGTAGCGATAGTGGCAGCTTTGTGCCGTGATATCCCCGTAACCGAATATGCACCTTTGAAAATCAAGATGGCGATAACGGGAAACGGACAGGCCAGCAAAGAGCAGGTAGCAAATATGCTGAAACGGATGCTCCACATCCCCGACTCAGAAATGGGTCCCTTTATGGATGCCACCGATGCACTGGGCGCCGCCTATTGCCATTACTTACAGATGGGGCGTCCGGCACTTCCCGATGCCTATTCGGGATGGAAAGACTATCTTCGGAAACATCCGGAGAAGATCGTGAAATGATGTAAGCTTGTTCACCACAGCAGCACATAGAAGTTTTAATATTTGCACCATCTGTGATGAGTAATAAATATACAGACAATGAATATAAAAACAATATTGTTGATGGGAATGTTAACTACAATGATTTTCGCTTGCCAGCCACATTCTGTTTTGTATGCTTCCTACGATGAGTATCCGGTATACGAAGGGAAGTGGGAAGAAATGACATATACCCCTTTGCATACCAGTTTCGCCTTGTGGGCACCTACCGCCCAACAAGTAAAAGTGCTAGTGTATGAAACCGGACAAGGAGGGTCTGCAAAACGAATGGTTGACATGGAGCCGGCCGAAGACGGTATGTGGAGAACATCGGTAGAGGGCGATTTAAAAGGCTGTTTCTATACTTTTAATGTGCGGATAAACGATGTGTGGCAAGGTGACACACCAGGACTATGGGCAAAGGCAGTGGGCGTAAACGGAAACCGGGCAGCCATTATCGATATGAAAGAAACCGACCCCACCGATTGGGAGAACGATCGCCGTCCGACGGCAAAAAGCTTGCAAGATGCCATCATTTACGAAATGCACTTACGCGATTTTACCACGGATAGCACAGGAGGCATGAAATACCGGGGTAAATACCTTGCCTTGACAGAAGATACTACACATACATGGATGGGAGAACATACAGGACTTGCACATCTGAAAGAGCTAGGGGTAACGCATGTACAGCTGATGCCTGTGTTTGACTTTGCTTCCATCGACGAAAGCCATCCCGAACGTACCCAATACAACTGGGGATATGACCCGAAGAATTACAACGTGCCTGAAGGCTCGTATGCTACAGACCCTTATAATCCCCAAGTGCGTATCCGCGAGTTTAAACAGATGATACAGGCTTTACACAATGCGGGTATCCGTGTAATTATGGACGTAGTATATAATCATACGTTTACTGTTCAAGGAAGTGTGTTTGAACGTACTGTCCCAGGATATTTCTATCGCAAGGATGCGAAAGGAAATTTTGCTAATGGATCGGGATGCGGAAACGAAACTGCCAGCGAACGAGCGATGATGCGCCGCTTTATTGTGGAATCGGTCTGTTATTGGGCAAAAGAGTACCACATCGACGGATTTCGTTTCGACTTGATGGGCTTACACGATGCAGAGACAATGCGTACCGTACGTCATGCACTTGACCGTATTGACCCTGCCATCTTCATCTGCGGCGAGGGATGGGCGGCATCAGTTCCAAGTCTTTCGCCCGACCTGCTTGCCATGAAAGAGAACGTGAACAAAATGCCCGGAATAGCAGTCTTCCGCGACGAATTCCGCGATAGTTTGCGCGGGCCATTCGGAAATGACAAGAAAGGAGCTTTCCTGATTGGCAGACCAAACCACGAACAAGGCGTACGTTTCGGCATATCGGGAGGCACATATCCCTTGACTCCCAATGACTCATGTACGGGTTCTCCACTGCAATTCATCAGCTATGTCAGTTGCCATGATGACTTGTGCCTCACCGACCGTTTGAAGGCAACACTTCCAGGAGCTTCAGTGCAGGAACTAGGTTCGCTGCAAAAACTGGCGGCTACTGCCCTCCTTACCTCGCAAGGAGTGCCGTTCTTATTCGCGGGAGATGAATTCTTGCGCACAAGACAAGGGAAACCTAACCCGTATAACCTGCCAGATGAAGTAAATGCCATCCGCTGGAATGACAAGACATTGCATCGTGACGTATTCGATTATTACCGAGGGTTGATAGCCATGCGCAAGGGGCATCCAGCCTTCCGCATGGGAGATGCTGCTTTAATAAGAGAACATTTAGAATTTATCCCCGTGCCTGCTTCTAGCGTTGTAGCTTTCCGCCTGAAAGGGAACCCATGTGGAGATGCTTGGCTCAACACAATAGTAGTGCTCAATGCACGCACAGAAGCCGTAAAAGTGAATATTCCAGAAGGGAAGTACTGGGTGGTATGCCAGAATGGAAAAGTTGATTTGGTACTGGGACTTGGCACAATAACGGGGAACCAACTCCAAGTAGCTCCTCGCTCAGCTACGATAATACACCAATGATTTATGGAAACAAGAACATTAAGACACAAAATCGCGAAGAACTCCTTTTTAGGAAAAACCAAACCCACAGAGATTTGCCGAGAATTATCTCTCCACATGCTCTGCTTCTCTAAAAACAGGAAACTTTGCTTTAACAATAACAACTCTGCGTATTTGCGTCTTTGTGTTCAATTATAATATAAAAAACAATGCAACATATCATTACCATCGAAAACGGCATAACCCGCCATCCGGCATACCGGATGAAAGAACCAGTGAACCTGCAATTCAACGAAGGTGAACACATCGCCATCGTCGGACCCAACGGTGGAGGAAAGAGCCTGCTGGTTGACACCCTAACCGGACGTTATCCCTTGCTAATGAACGAAGTGAAATATGACTTCTCGCCTTCTGCATCGAAAATGGTGTCCGATAACATCAAGTATATCACCTTCCGCGACTCGTATGGTGACTCCGATGCTACATATTATTACCAACAACGCTGGAATGCACACGACCTGGACGACACGCCTGTTGTACGCGACTTGCTCCCCGAGTGTAAGGATGAAACGTTAAAACAAAACTTGTTTGACTTGTTCGGCATCAAGGCGATGCTCGACAAACATATTATCCTTCTTTCAAGTGGCGAACTCCGTAAGTTCCAGCTCACCAAGACCTTGCTGAGTCATCCTAGGGTGCTGATTATGGACAATCCGTTCATTGGCTTGGATGCCAAGACGCGCGACTTGCTGCATGTCTTGTTGAAACGCCTCACCGAGGTAACCCACCTACAAGTCATTCTTGTGCTTTCGAAGTCGGATGATATCCCTGCGTTTATCACCCACGTAGTGCCTGTGTCCAACAGAGTATGCGGAAAGAAAATCACACTTTCTGAATACTTGGCTTCGCATCCTGAAATCCCAGCTTGTGTATTGTCTGAGGAAAAACGCGCACGCATCCTGAATCTGCCATATGCCGAAGGTTTATATCACAGTGACCACATCGTTGACCTGAACAAGGTGAGCATCCGTTACGGAAACCGCACTATACTGAAAGACCTCGACTGGTCTGTGCGCTGCGGCGAACGGTGGGCCTTAAGCGGCGACAACGGATCAGGCAAGTCTACCCTACTCAGTCTGGTATGTGCCGATAATCCGCAAAGCTATGCATGTGACATCTCCCTCTTCGGACGGAAGCGCGGAAGCGGAGAAAGTATTTGGGAAATCAAACGGCATATCGGGTACGTCAGCCCTGAAATGCACCGCGCCTATTTGAAAAACCTACCAGCTGTCGACATCGTGGCAAGCGGCCTGCACGACTCCATCGGGCTATACAAAAAGCGGAGTGACGCCGACCGTGCCATGTGTGAATGGTGGATGGACATCTTCGGTATCCTCGCCTTGAAAGACCGCAGTTTCTTACAACTTTCCAGTGGTGAACAACGCCTCGTATTACTGGCACGCGCTTTTGTGAAAGATCCCGAGTTATTGATATTAGACGAACCACTTCACGGACTCGACTTGTTCAACCGCCGGATGGTGAAAGACATCATCGAGGCGTTTTGCCAACGCCAAGGCAAAACTTTAATTATGGTGACACACTACCAGGAAGAACTTCCGGCATGTATCACCCACCGGCTTTATTTGACAAGAAACAGATAAAGATATACTAACGACAAGGTGGAAATATACGAGTAATGTTGTATACCAACCCACTTTGCCACATTGATAATTATAACCATTATGGAACAGACACATAAAATCAACAAAGTAGAAATCCGCAACTTGCGGATGGAAGATTATGACCAGTTGGCACAATCATTCACACGCGTGTACGCCGACCGGGACGTATTTTGGACACGCGCTCAGATAAAGAAGTTGATTGCCATTTTTCCGGAAGGGCAAATCGTGACCGTGGCAGACGACAAGATTGTAGGCTGTGCGCTCTCCATTATCGTTGACTATGACATGGTGAAAGGCGACCATACCTATGCCAAAGTAACTGGCAATGAAACTTTCAATACCCATAACCCGAAAGGGAACATCCTCTATGGCATCGAAGTGTTTATCCACCCCGAATACAGAGGTCTTCGCCTGGCACGACGCATGTATGACTACCGAAAAGAACTGTGCGAAAAGTTGAATCTGAAAGCAATTATGTTTGGCGGACGCATTCCAAACTATCACAAGTATGCCGACACGATGCGCCCGAAAGAGTACATCGAAAAAGTACGCCTGCGCGAGATTTATGACCCTGTACTCACCTTCCAGTTATCGAACGACTTCCACGTGCGCCGTGTGATGCGCAACTACTTGCCCAACGACGAGGAATCGCGTCATTGCGCCACACTCCTTCAATGGGACAACATTTACTATCAACCACCTACCGACTCGTATGTAGACAAAAAAACTACCGTGCGCGTAGGCCTGGTGCAATGGCAGATGCGTTCATACAAGACTCTTGATGATGTATTCGAACAGGTAGAGTTTTTCGTGGATGCCGTTTCGGGCTATAAGAGCGATTTTGTACTTTTCCCCGAATATTTCAATGCTCCGTTGATGGCTAAATTTAACGATATGGGTGAGGCACAATCCATCCGCGCCCTGGCGCAATACACCGAAGAAGTACGTGACCGCTTCGTTGAGCTTGCCATCAGCTACAACATCAACATCATCACCGGAAGCATGCCTTACGTAAAAGATGACGGAAGCCTGTACAACGTAGGATTCCTCTGCCGCCGTGACGGAACTTACGAAATGTATGAAAAAGTCCATGTCACCCCCGATGAGGTAAAGAGCTGGGGCTTGAGTGGTGGACGTATGGTACGTACCTTCGATACCGACTGTGCAAAAATCGGCGTACTGATTTGCTACGACGTCGAATTCCCCGAACTCTCCCGACTGATGGCAGACCAAGGGATGCAAATCCTTTTCGTGCCTTTCCTCACCGATACACAGAACGGATATTCACGTGTACGTGTCTGTGCCCAGGCGCGTGCCATCGAGAATGAATGTTTCGTGGTGATAGCTGGAAGTGTCGGTAATCTGCCCCGCGTGCATAACATGGATATCCAATACGCCCAGTCGGGTGTATTCACGCCATGCGACTTCGCTTTTCCGACCGATGGCAAACGTGCCGAGGCTACTCCGAATACCGAGATGATTCTGGTATCGGATGTCGACCTTGACCTGCTGAACGAGCTTCATACCTACGGAAGTGTACGCAACCTACGCGACCGTCGCAGCGACCTCTACGAACTGCGAATGAAAAAGAGTGCACAAGAATAAAAAACTAAAGGAAACGAATGTTTTTAATAATGTGCTTTAAATGAAGATATACTTATTTGACATTTCAGGCTGTAGCAGCTAACTGGAATGGCTTATGAAGTATATCTTCGTTTTCGTAGATGATGCATTGGCTGAATGGCAGACATTCATCTAAAGAAAACTTATCATTTTAACGAACTATTGTTTATAGCAACATTAATCTTACAAAAGGTTACTTCTTTTTCAGATAACACATTTAGAATATTACAATTCCATTTCAAAAACACACATTTTGCTATATTGATATTGATTTACATCAATAAATGACACCTTTCTCTATAATTTTCCCCAATATTGTTTTTATGTTATTCAACATATTCTTATCTTTGCAGTGGTAAAAAGATAAAGCTCGAGCTAAACTAGATTTAAAAAGATAACGTAATTGTTTTAAGGTAACAAGTTTTTAGGTAACATTTAAAATTTAGGTATTATGAAAAAGTTTGGATTAACATTAGTAGCTGCTTTGGCGTTTTCTGCATCAGTATTTGCTAACGGTGTGAATGATTCAACTGCTGTTGCCAAATGGGATGGATCTATTAACAAGGCTAAACTGAATAAGTATTTGAAATTAACTTCAGCACAGAATGAAGAAGTTGCAGATATCTGCGATTACTTTCAGGAACAAATGAAGTTAGCGAACAGATCGTCTAAAGATACTGACCAGAAAGTTCGCAATGCAGTATATGGAAATTTGAAGTTGATGAAAAAAACATTAAATGACAAGCAGTATGCCGACTACGTTCGTCTGATGGCGTTAACTTTGCGTAATAAAGGCATCAACATCGACAAATAATTCGTTCAAATAATTTAACCATAAGGCGAATCAATAATCAATTTTATCTGATTCGCAAGCAACATTGGATCAGGTTAGCATTGCAGCAACCAGCTCCATGAAAATAAAACAGTGTCAGCTAGAGATAAAAACATTAACTCTGCCGGCACTGTTTTTTATACAATATCTCTAACCTGATACAAGACAAAAACATGTTCTCACTATCAGCCAACTTCTAATACTCCTTTCCCTGTTTCCAATCAGGATTGGAATCCTGCAAAGCAAAACTCCAATCCTCAGGAAGAAAAATAATCAATAAGCACGTGCAAACAATACGCGGCGTACCGAAGGTTTACCTGTTACCATATCGACGCCCGGTGTCAGACTTTCCTCGTCTGCTTCGAACGGGATGCAACGGATGGTTGCTTTCGTCTCTTCCTTGATACGTTCTTCAGTTTCAGTCGTACCATCCCAGTGTGCAAGGATGAATCCGCCCTTTTCGATCTGTTCCTTGAACTGTTCGTAAGTATCCACTTTCACAATGTGTTCATTGCGGTATTTCAAGGCTTTCTGGTAGATATTCTCCTGAATTTCTTCCAACAGATTCTTTACGTATTCCTCAATACCGTCGCATGAGCGGGTCTCCTTTTCCAACGTATCGCGGCGCATCAGTTCAATGGTATTGTTTTCAAGGTCTCTGCCACCCATTGCCAAACGTACGGGAACACCCTTCAGCTCGTAATCGGCAAACTTAAATCCCGGACGCTTATTATCGGCATTATCATATTTCACGGTAACCCCCATATTACGGAGTTTCGTGACAATACCTTCCACTTTCGCATCAATCTGTTTCAGCTGCTCATCGTTCTTGTAAATAGGAACAATGACCACCTGAATCGGCGCCAGATGTGGAGGAAGAACCAAACCATTATCATCCGAATGAGTCATGATAAGTGCCCCCATCAAACGGGTAGACACTCCCCATGAAGTAGCCCATACGTAATCAAGCTTATTGTTCTTATCGACGAATTGCACATTGAATGCCTTAGCAAAATTTTGTCCCAGGAAATGGGATGTACCACACTGCAAAGCCTTACCGTCCTGCATCAGTCCTTCAATGGTATAAGTATCCAATGCTCCGGCAAAACGTTCGTTGGCACTCTTCACTCCTTTAATGACCGGCACTGCCATGTATTTTTCAGCAAAATCACCATACACGTGCAACATCTTCTGTGCTTCGGCTTCGGCTTCCTCACGGGTAGCATGCGCCGTATGTCCTTCTTGCCACAGAAACTCGGCTGTACGCAGGAAAAGACGTGTGCGCATTTCCCAACGCACTACATTTGCCCACTGATTGCAAAGGATAGGCAAGTCGCGATACGAATTAATCCAGTTTTTGTAGGTACTCCAAATAATGGTTTCCGAAGTAGGACGGATTATCAGTTCTTCTTCCAGTTTAGCTGCCGGGTCGACAATGACACCCGAACCATCCTCGGCATTCTTCAGGCGATAATGAGTGACCACCGCACATTCTTTAGCAAACCCTTCCACATGTTCTGCCTCACGGCTCAAGTATGATTTTGGAATAAGTAACGGGAAGTAAGCATTCACATGTCCCGTTTCCTTAAACATTGTATCCAGCTGGTGCTGCATTTTTTCCCAGATGGCGTACCCATAAGGTTTGATTACCATACAGCCACGCACGGGCGACTGCTCTGCCAGGTCTGCTTTTACTACCAAATCATTGTACCATTGCGAATAATTCTCGCTTCTTTTGGTCAGTTCTTTCAGTTCTTTTGCCATAGATATGTCTTTTGTTTGATTATTCTCCAAGATTTCGTTCGAATTGCAAAATTAGTAAAAAAAGCACTCAATATCGCGTAACGGGCTGTTTTTTTCTCATATCCGGAAGCCATAATACCAAAAACTTCAGATATTTCCGATGCTTTACACACACAATCACAGCAAAATCTGCAGCAAGAGCCTGATTCTTATGGAGAAAAATTACGGAGATTTGTACCTTAATTACAGATTCTATTCCATCAAGCATAGCATTTTTCCACAAAATATGTATTTTTGCTACGTAAAATATACACGCATATGAAAGAAGATTTTATCAAAATGGATTCGGTAGAAGTGTACAATCAACTATTCGGATTAGAATCACTCCATCCGCTGGTAAATGTTATCGACCTGAGCGAAGCCACACACTTTCCTACTCATTTCACCATCAATTATGGAATATATGCCTTGTTTCTAAAAGATACCCGATGTGGAGATATCCGCTATGGCAAGCAGACTTACGATTATCAAGACGGAACCATTGTCAGTTTCGCACCTGGACAAGTTGCAGAAACAGAACTTCAGAAAGGAGTAAAGCCCAAGGCTAAAGGCCTCTTGTTCCACCCTGATCTGATAAAAGGTACGTCACTCGGACAAGAAATCAAATCATATTCATTCTTTGCATATAGTTCGTACGAAGCATTACACCTCTCGGATGAAGAACAAAACACCATCCTTGACTGCCTGACAAACATAAAAGCAGAATTGATGCACCCGATAGACAAACTAAGCAAAAGACTGATAACCAGAAATATACAACTACTACTGGATTATTGTATGCGTTTCTACAACCGACAGTTCGAAACTCGGAAAGAAGTCAACAAGGATGTCCTGACACGTTTTGAATCGTTGCTGGATGACTATTTCCACAACGGAAAGACCCAAGTAGAAGGTATTCCCACAGTGAGATACTTTGCAGAGAGAGTATTCCTATCGCCCAATTATTTTGGAGACCTCATAAAAAAAGAAACAGGCAAAACGCCACAAGAATACATCCAGAATAAAATCATTGACACCGCCAAGGAGCTGCTTTTAGGTTCGGACAAAACCATTACTCAAATAGCCTACGAACTAGGGTTTCAATATTCACAGCATTTTAACCGGGTTTTCAAAAAGCATACAGGACACTCTCCTAATGAATACCGGAAAACACAAACATTTTATCCAACAGCCTAAAGACTGCGATATTCCACATCCGTTTATTCATAATTCCAGTCCGCTGGTCCATTGTTGCCGAACATGAAGAAGGTAGAGGAAATTAAGAAACTTGGGCCCATAAAAAAAGAAGGGAAGTAAAAAACACTTCCCTCCCCCACATGGAATTTCTAACAATTAAGTTAAGGCACTATTACAGAATCGACTTCACAGTTTCCAACATACCTTTTTCCTGAATGCTGTCCAAATCAACTTTTACGGCTGCGGTCAATCCCGGAATCTGATTCAAATCTTCGCCCCAAATAGACTGTGCCGCCAATACACCTTCAGCAATCTTTTGTGTATCGCCAGTCGCCCACAGCTGCTTCAGCAAATCCATGATTTCCGGAGCATCATTCGGAACGATTTCAGCACCGTCTTCGCGTACACCGCCTTTATAATAAGTAATGATAGCAGCCAGTCCCAATACCAAGCCTTTCGGAAGTTCACCCTTACGTTCCAAATATACCTTCAAGCCGGGCAGGTCACGAGTCTGGTATTTCGGGAATGAGTTCAGCATGATAGAGGTCACTTGATGGTCAACGAACGGATTGTTGAAGCGTTCCAGTACATCATGAGCGAATTGTTCCAATTCAGCCTTCGGCAAATTCAAGGTTTCCATCAGTTCGTCAAACATCACCTTGTGGATGAACTTGCCGATAACCGGATGCTGGCAAGCGTCGCGGACGATATTTACTCCCGACAGATATGCAACCGGCGACAATACGGTATGCGGACCGTTCAGCAACGTAACTTTTCTTTCATGATACGGAGCTTCAGACGGAACGAACAAGACATTCAGGCCTGCCTTGTCTGCAGGGAATTCTTTTGCCACTTCTTGCGGTGCCTCGATTACCCACAAATGGAAAATTTCACCCTGTACCACCATGTTATCATCATATTGCAGTTTTTCTTTGATAGCATCAATTTCCTTGCGCGGGAATCCCGGAACGATACGGTCTACCAAAGTAGCATATACACCGCAGGCTTTTTCGAACCAATTCTTGAAATCCTCGCCCAAATTCCACAATTCAATATACTGATAAATGGTTTCTTTCAGCTTATGCCCGTTCAAGAAAATCAATTCGCAAGGGAAAATAATCAAACCTTTTGACATATCACCATTGAATGTCTTAAAACGATGATACAGCAATTGGGTCAGTTTACCCGGATAAGAAGCAGCAGGAGCATCATCCAGTTTGCACGAAGGGTCGAAAGCAATACCTGCTTCGGTAGTATTCGAAATCACAAAACGCATCTCAGGCTGCTCGGCAAGTTTCATAAACTCGTCAAATTGACTGTATGGATTCAATGCACGGCTTACTACATCAATCAATGTCAGGCTATTCACCACCTGACCTTTATCAAGTCCCTGCAAATTAACGTGATACAAACAGTCTTGATTGTTCAGCGTATCAATCATACCTTTACCCAAAGGCTGCACAATGACTACACTGCTATTGAAATCTGTCTTCTGGTCCATATTATAAACAATCCAGTCGACAAACGCACGTAAAAAGTTACCTTCACCAAATTGAATGATTCTTTCAGGACGAACAGGCTTGTTCGCATTTTCTTTGTTTAACGGTCTCATACTTTGTATTTATTTTTAGGTTTACTGTTGCATACAATACATATTCAAGTTCAAATCACCTTCACAAATGGTAAAAAATATTTATCCAGTACATAACCTACCCATCAACGAAGTGATTAATTTTACTAAATATTCGCTGCAAATATACGAAATATTTTGTTATTCCAAATAAAATTTCTATTTTCGTGTTCGATAACGGAGAATAAAACGATATTTGTGTTGTTCAGCATAAAAAATCGTTCCAGCAATTAGAAAAAGTGAAAATACCTAACAAAAAACATAAACCAAAAAGAAAACTTATATGAAAAAATTTATGGACGAAAATTTCCTGTTAAAAACAGAAACTGCACAGGAATTATACCACAACCACGCTGCCAAGATGCCTATTATCGATTACCATTGCCATTTGATTCCGAAAATGGTAGCCGATGATTATCAATTCAAGTCAATCACAGAAATCTGGCTGGGCGGTGACCACTATAAATGGCGTGCTATGCGTAGCAACGGTGTAGACGAACGCTATTGTACCGGAAAAGACACCACAGATTGGGAAAAATTCGAGAAGTGGGCAGAAACTGTTCCTTACACATTCCGTAACCCCTTGTATCATTGGACTCATCTGGAACTGAAAACCGCTTTCGGTATCGATAAAATCCTGAACCCCTCTACCGCACGTGAAATATTCGAAGAATGTAATGCCAAATTGGCTACTCCTGAATACTCTGCACGCAACTTGATGCGCCGCTACCACGTAGAGACCGTATGTACGACAGACGACCCTGTAGATTCTTTGGAATATCATATCGCAACACGCGAAAGCGGCTTCGAAATCAAGATGCTTCCGGCTTGGCGTCCCGATAAGGCCATGGCTGTAGAATCTGCAGCCAACTATCGTGCTTACATCGAAAAACTGGCGGAAGTGAGCGGCGTAAACATTTCTTCGTTCGATGACATGATTGACGCTTTGCGCAAACGTCATGCATTCTTTGCAGAACAAGGATGTAGATTGTCAGACCACGGAATCGAAGAATTCTATGCTGAAGACTATACGGATGCTGAAATCCGTGCGATATTCAATAAAGTGTACGGCGGCACGGAATTGACGAAAGAAGAAATCCTGAAGTTCAAGTCGGCTATGTTGGTTATCTTTGCCGAAATGGACTGGGAAACCGGTTGGGCACAACAATATCACTACGGAGCTATCCGCGACAACAACAGCAAGATGTTCAAGTTATTGGGACCGGATACCGGTTTTGACTCTATCGGTGAATTCAACACAGCCAAATCAATGTCGAAATTCCTCGACCGTTTGAACTCTGAAGGCAAACTGACTAAAACCATCCTGTACAACCTGAATCCATGCGCGAATGAAGTCGTTGCTACCATGCTGGGCAACTTCCAGGACGGTTCGGTACCGGGCAAGATTCAGTTCGGTTCGGGCTGGTGGTTCCTCGATCAGAAAGACGGTATGGAAAAGCAGATGAACGCGCTTTCACTGCTGGGCTTGTTGAGCCGCTTTGTAGGTATGCTTACAGACTCGCGTTCATTCCTGTCTTATCCGCGTCATGAATACTTCCGCCGCACATTATGTAATTTGTTAGGCAATGATGTTGAAAACGGAGAACTCCCGGAATCAGAAATGCCGCGCATCCAGCAAATGGTAGAAGATATTTGCTATAACAACGCAAAGAATTATTTCAATTTCTAATCGTTCTTCATAAATCAGATTTTGCATGAGAAAGCCCGCTATTTGGCGGGCTTCTTTCTTTTTCGTATCTTTGTCCGCTCCTAAAAACAAAAAGACAGAAAGAACATGAAGGTACAATTTATGAGCTTAGGTAGCGGAAGCAGCGGAAACTGTTATTATCTTGCCACCGAGGCATGCAGTATATTAATAGATGCCGGAGTAGGCATCCGCACTGTAAAGAAAATATTCAAGGATTACAACATTGACATGCAGTGCATCCACGCCATCTTTATCACACACGACCATGCCGACCATATAAAAGCTGTAGGCAACCTTGCCAAACGGTATAATATCCCCGTCTATGCCACACAGGCTATCCACAAAGGTATGGAGCGCAGCTACTGCATGACCGAAAAACTTTCGGCAGACTGCATCCGTCTGATAGAAAAAGAAAAAACTATCAGCCTGGGTGATTTCACCATAACCTGCTTCGAGGTGCCTCATGACGGTACTGACAATGTGGGTTATTGCATAGAAACAGGCGACAAGACTTTCGCCTTTCTTACCGATATGGGCCACATTACCCCTACAGCTGCTTCATACATCGAACGTGCCGATTACCTGATTCTGGAAGCCAATTACGATGATGCCATGCTGCAGATGGGACCTTATCCCCCTTATCTGAAAGCACGTATCGCCGGGCCAAACGGACACATGAGCAACCGTGAGGCAGCCCAGTTTATTGCCGAGCACTTTCCTCCCCACCTGAAGGTACTTTGGCTTTGCCATCTAAGCAAAGACAACAACCATCCGGAACTTGCATACAAGACCGTAGAGCTTGCCTTGCGCGAACAAGGCATCGTAGCAGGACGCGATGTACAACTTTGCGCACTAAAGCGCACGCTGCCTTCAGAGTTGTATACTTTCGAATAAGATTGTCTGATTCTGGAAAAAATCCCACAGATAGATGCGCCGACACATATAGGTTCATCTGCTGTAAGATTATTAATCTTCAGGCTGCAAGATTATTAATCTTACAAGCGGAAGATTATTAATCTTACACCAGACGAAGCTATCTGCGTGCGTTGAAGCAAGAAGATAATAACGACAACCTTTTATACCATGCGCGGTATGAAATTGTGTATTTTAATAGGACACAGAAGACACGGAAAGGCACAGACGAACACAGATTTTTATATTTTCCTTCTGTGTATTCTTGTGTAGTCTGTGTTCTATGATAGCATCAACAAAATGCACAAATCTATATTGCGCATAGTATAAATCAGCTAAACGATATGTATCAGGAGCTATCTTACACGTACCAATTCATAATCACGGTTGCCCAACCCGATTTTTTCAGCATGAGCCAAACACGTTTTATATTCCGCGTTCGGATTGGTATTGTCGAAATGGTCATGATGGTCATGAAAATGAGGACTTGCCATTTCATCCGCCAACTGGCTATCGGGCAAAGGAGTCTGTTTCAAACAAGCGTCTACACATGCCTGGTCTAAAGCCAACGGGTCGAAAGATGCGAACATGCCCACATCGGGTATAATCGGAGTGTCATTGCCCGAATGGCAATCACAAGTCGGCGAGACATCGCACACCAAGGAGATATGGAAGTTTGGCCTGCCATAAACTACGGCTTTCGTATATTCAGCCATCCGGCAATTCAGCTCTTTGATTGCCGCATCTTGGGCAAAGCCGATTGCATCAAAATTACATGCCCCAATGCAGCGTCCGCAACCTACACAGTTGTCTTGGTTGATAGACATCTTCTTTCGCCCTTCGTCAAAAACAAGACCGTCATTCGCACATTCGCGCATGCACCTCTTACATCCCCTGCATGCATCCTGATTGATAACAGGCTTTCCGTTGCAGTGCTGGTCTTTCTTTCCGGCTCTCGACCCGCATCCCATACCGATATTCTTTATTGCGCCTCCGAATCCGGTCATCTCATGCCCTTTGAAATGAGTGAGTGAAATAAAAATATCGGCATCCATTACGGCATGGCCGATTCTCGCTTCTTTTACATATTCACCTCCAGCCACAGGCACCGCAATGTCATCCGTTCCTTTCAGTCCATCGCCGATAATCACCGGACAGCCTACGGTCAAAGGCGTAAAGCCATTCTCCCATGCACAATACAGATGTTCAATGGCATTCTTGCGGCTGCCCGGATACAATGTATTGCAATCGGTAAGGAATGGCTTCCCGCCACATTGCTTCACCATATCCACTACAGCCCGTGCATAGTTCGGACGAAGGAAACTCAAGTTCCCCAGTTCGCCGAAATGCATCTTGATAGCGACAAACTTTCCGTCCATATCTATTGTATTCAGACCTGCTGCCTTTATCAGCCTTTTCAGCTTGTCAGCAGGCCCTTCATCAGGTTTGCACCGGAAATCAGTATAATAAACCTTGCTTTTTGTTTTTACTTCATCCATTGTCTTATTCCTTTTGGTCGATACCGCAAAGATAATCGAAAATCACATTACAGGCAATAAAAAAGCAGATTAACACAAATCCTTCCAATCTGCATTAATCCGCTTTCTTAGTTCCTATGTTTGTAATGTGCTATCTTTCGCTAGCACATTACAAACATAGGAACTTATTATATCACAATGTCTTATTTCGTACGGCGAACCGTATGGAGCACTTTCCCGTCCTTGTCCATCATGTGTAGGCAAAGCTCGTGTTTGTCTACCGTAATGAGCGAGAAACCTGTCGCACCGCTGCAGAACTGCGTGCCGTCTACCGGTTTCACTTCGCGTGCCAACGAGCCGGAAGTGTTCACCACATAGTCAATCTTGCTGTCCGTCTTACGGATGTGCTGGAAGTTATGGATATGGCCACATACGTACATGTCTACATTGCCGTGCTTGCGCAAAATAGAGTCTACCCGCTTCTGCATGTCCGTCCGTTCGCTATCGTTCTTATCGGTATCGGCATAGATGGGGTGATGGCCTACCACCATTACCCAGTCTTCTTTAGCCGAAGTCAATACCGAATCCAGCCATGCCAACTGCTTGTCCATATCTTGTTTGCCTGCATCGGGATATTTCTCGGTATCTTCACGGTATTTGTCAAGCAAAGGTGGCGTATCAATCATCACCAAGCGGATAGTCGCCCCGTCTTCCTCCATCACCTTTGTATAATAGCGTGCCGGCATCTCCCAACGGGCGCTGACATTGCTATAATCCAACACCGCCTGCGTATTGCCCCGATACTCATGATTCCCTAAAATGGGATACCAGGGCAACATCAAATCGGGATGGCTGTATATCAGTTCGTAATTGGTCATCCACAAAGGGTCTTGCACACTGCGCACCCCCTCGAAATGATGCACGTCACCGGCAGCTACTACAAATTCGATATCAATCGTTTCTGCCATTTTACCCATCAGTTCGGCTATCGGCTTCTGGTCATAATAACCGTTGCGCCCAAGGTCGTTTGCCAAATAAAAATTAAGCGGTTTTTCCAAAGATTTCCACGTTGCCGCATCTTGCGCGAAAGCGACTACAGCCGCCATTACCAGGAATAAAGAGATTCCTATTTTCTTCATTGATTTCATTTGCTTAAAGATAAATGTTGATTAATAATTATGCGACAAAATTAGGAGACAATTCTGAATTAAAACTGAAACCTCCTGCTGTATGTCTTAATAAAAAATCCGGGTACTGGAGTTATTTCCGGTCCCGGACCTCTTAGGAAAAAAGAATGTATATCAGAGTTGTATCAGAGATACCGCATTCAGATTACTCACCATAAGCGCCATAACGAGCGGCAACTGCCGGTGAAGTATAAGTTTCGCCGTTAACGGTCAGCCCGGTTGTCGAGAAGTAAGGAGCAGCAAATGCCTCTGTACCATCGCAAGCACCTGTCAGTGCCGGAGAGCCAGCTTGCAAATGGAAGTCCCAAGCATCATTGTAAACATAGTCGGTCAAGCCTACACCATTGATGTCGAAACCAACAAATTGCGGATCTTTTAAATCATTTTCTGTAGCGATAACGCTATGCACGTCTACTACCCCTACATTGTAATCTTCGTGTTCATAGTTATAACCTTGCCATGCGTATGCCACACCCGATTCGTCTTCACCATCCCATACAATATCACTCGGTTGGTTACCCGATGCGTAATAGTTGTAATCAATTACAGAATCGTCATCGTAACCTTCTTCGGGGTCGTTCGGAATGTCAAAGCTCGGAGTCATCGCACGGAACTTGCAATTTACCATTAAGTTATTGAATACATTAGCCAAGATATTCTTCTCTACATAGATGCAACCGCCTTTTTCACCGTCGCGTCTCCATCCTGCATTGATGATAGTATTGTTGTAAGCTTGAACCAAAGCCTGGGCACGGTTTTCGCTCTGACCTGAACTAGAGAGCTTCAAGCCGTTGGTGTTCGGGCTGAACATCACGTTTCCGGCAATGTCTACCTTGCAACCTGCTTTCACGTTTACAGCCTCAGCACCATCGAATCCGTTAGCGGCAAAGACATTGTTCATAATAATCGCTTCACCACCCATCAGATAAATGCCATCCGACCATCCGTTACGCAAGATTGAATTCGTAATCACGTATTTACCATTGATATTATTGGTAGTAATCTGCGGATAAGCATCGTCACCGGCGGTATACACACCCGAAGTTGCTGCAGGAGAACCTTCTACTACCTGACCACCGGTATATTCTATGATTGTATGGTCAATCAACATTTCGCCACAAGTTTCCGAAGCTACAATACCCCCCCAAAGACCTGCAAAAATATTCGCCTCTGTGCGGTCGGCTTCAGGAATAGAAAAACGAACAGGTTTTTCTTCTGTACCTTCGCAATACAAGTTTCCATTTACCGTAAACTCTACAGGCACATGGTTCGCTCCTACACCGGCTGTGCTGGCGATGATTTGGACACCTTCTTTAATAATCAATGTTTTGCCTTCGGGCACCGTGTAATGATTAGTCAGGTTGATTATTGTATCAACCGGCCAAGTCACCGTATTGGTATTGTTCCATTGGTCTTCCAGACTTACAGGACCTTCCGGATCATCGCCATTCGGTTCATCCGGTTCTTCTACAGGAGGATTCTGCGGTTCGTTCTCATCATCACTACAAGCAGCGAAGAATGATACGCTCATCAAAGCTGCACCTACGAATAAAAACTTCTTAAAATTCATAATTGAAAAGATTAAATGTGTTTGTTAGTCAATATGTTCTGTTTTTCTTTTTTACAATTTATACCTTACACCTAACATAATGGTCTGTCCGTGCCATTCTTTACGCTCGATAACATTGCCATTATGACGTTCATAATCAATGTTTGCCGTGCGAGGTCCGTTCTGAATGTAGCGGTACAAGGGCACATCCAACAGATTGGAAGCTTTCGCAAATATATTCACGCCACATTTGAAGCTCTTCTCTACCGATACGTCCAACTGGAAATAGCCGTCTTCCCAAATATCATTATCATACCAGTTCGAAATATCACTCAGACGTTTGCCTGTATAGCTTCCGGCGATTTGCCCTTCCCATCCATATTTCGTGCTCTTGAAGAGCAAGGAAAGATTTGCCACGTGGGCAGCTTGACCAAACAATGGACGAGATTGTTTTTGAGTCCTTACTTCCGAACCTTCCATGATGCGTTTATCAGTTGTTATCTTCGAGTGTGTATACGTATAGTTCGCTTTGATACCGAACCAATTGAAATATTTCATAATATCCACTTCCACACCCAAATTGGTTGCATCGCCAAAGTTCATCGGTTGGTAATACGTATCCTGACCCTCGTTTATCAAACCGTATTCAATCGGATTTTGAATATTCTTATAAAACAGGCCGACCATAAACTGCTCCGAAGACTTCGGGAAAAATTCGTAACGCAAATCCACATTATCCGCAACCGTATGCTTCAAGTCGGGATTACCTTTTTCCTTATAGTCTTCGTTGATAATGCTATAAGGCACAATTTCGAAGAAGCTCGGACGATTGATGGCACGGGCGTATGAGAAACGCAAATTGGCATTTTCGTGCACATTGTATTTTGCGTGGAAACTGGGCAATACATCCGTATACTTTTGATTGCCTTCGGGGTCTACATCACGCGGGAATTTCAATACATATCCCTGATTGGTATGTTCCACACGGACACCCGCTATCAATTCCCATTTATTATAGGTATATTTCACCATGCCATAGCCTGCCCCTACTTTTTCTGAAGCGTCATAGTTGAGCGGGTCGCCGATATTACCATAACGGCGCGGTGTAATCAAGATTTCATCGAAATTATTCCAATCCTCGCCCAAATATTGCGGATCCTTGCTTCCGGTAGCCGAATCGAAAGTATATTCATTGAAGAAGCTGTCACGTTTCTTATCACGATACATACCTCCTATGGAGAAATCGAACACCGGACCTCCGTCCAGCTGCCACTTATAACTCAAGTCTACATATCCCGCCTTGTCTTTATCAGAGTTATGTTCCCACCGGCGTGTAGCCGCACCCGATGTCTGCAGGTGTGTCCCTTGCAGGAATATTTCCGCATTGTCCGGCGTTTCACTATAAGCTTTCGAAATGACCGCCGACCAATTCAGTTTCAAGGCTCCGCCTTCTAAGAACTGATGTTCACCTTTCAGGGTTGAATTGATAATGTACTGGCGGTTCCACTTCATCCGGACTGCACGTTCCTGATCGTCCTCCCCATCACGTACTTCCGCTTCACGCATGTCCATATAGCCATTGTACCAAGTCAACTTATGGTTTTCGTTGATGTGATAATCCAGCTTGGCATGGGCACCGATACGGGTCTGTTGGGTGGAATAATTACGGTACACGATACCGTTATGCGAAGTTCCGGGCTGATAATAAATTTGGCTCTCTTTGCCACGATACGTATTCAGATAACTTCCCGCCAACATCACGCCCAGCTTGTCATCGAAGAAACGGTCTCCATAAGAAATGCCTGCTGTAAGGTCGGGCATCGGACGCTTCCATTTCATCCGCAAGTTCGACATCGTGAAGTTATCCTGTGTCACCTGATAATCTTCCGGTTTCCCCATCGCTTCGTATGGCGAATCTTTCACTATGTCCCCGTAGTCGAACGACTGGAAATCGCGGTCGAAATACATAGCGTTATAACCGGTAGAAATGCTTGCCGTGAACTGACGTTCCGTAGGCGCATCTTTCATCACCAGATTGACCGCACCGCCGATGCCGTCGCCTTCCATATTGGCAGTAAGTGATTTGGTCACCTCCAACCGGTCGAGCATCTCAGAAGGGAATATGTCAAGAGGCACGAAACGGTTCTTATTATCGGGACTTGGAATCTTCACTCCATTAATTAAGGTATAATTGTAACGCTTGTCCATACCGCGCAGGATAGCATACTGCCCTTCCCCACTGCTGTTACGCTCGATTGTCACACCCGACATACGCTGGATTACATTCGCGACCGTGATATCCGGAGAAAGCTCGATGGCTTTTGCACTCATCACGTTCACCACGTTCATCGCCTTACGCTCGATGGCGCGTGCACCAGCTTCACTTCGTCCGGGATTGGTAGCCACCACGGTGACTTCTCCCAGCAGCACATCATCACTTGCCAATGGTATTTCTATATCCGAATCCTTCGAAGTGACCTGCATTTCGTAGCTCTTATAACCAATATATGTACAGACAATCGTGAACGTAGGACGGTTTACCGAAAGGCTGAAACTACCGTCAAGCCCCGTCACTGCACCTTTCGAAGGTTCTTCTTTCACTACTACCGAGGCTCCGATAATCTCTTCACCTGTCTTTGCATCTTTTATCTTTCCTTTGATGTCCATCGCATTGGCACTGGCTGCCGTGAGCAACGCCAAGCCCAAAACAACTCTCTTTCTCATAACAATCTTTTTCCCTTTTTGCTTGTTTGACGCCGCAAAAGTAGAGGCAATGTTTTTCAAGACAGTTTCACAAATGTTTCATTTCCGCTACACATGCGAAAGAGGTGCGAAAAGAGTGCTTTTTGAAGATTTTTTGAAGACGATATTACATTCGTGTTACAAATTCAGACCATGTATGACAATTTTATAGTGCATGTGACATTTTATTCAATATAAAGGACGAGAATCGGTACAATCTGATACTTTTGCAATTCGAAACCATGCCTTTTATTTATATGAAAACTATACGAAAAAGCCAGCAGACTGACTGTCTTACCATTTATAATTTAATATGCGATATGGAGGCCCAAACGCTTCCGTACGAAACATTCGAAGAAATTTACTCCAGACAATTGGAGAACGACTGTTACATTTGCTTAGTATACGAAATAAATGGAGAGGTGATTGGCTGCATCAACCTGCGAATGGAATACCAGCTGCACCACGCCGGACGGATATGCGAGATTATGGAATTGGCGGTACGCTCCGACCGCCGCAGCCAAGGCATCGGCAGATGTCTTTTCAATGCTGCTTACAATGAGGCAAAAGCCCAAGGTTGCCTCCAGATAGAAGTGTGCTGCAACCAACTGCGCCTCCGTACCCACCGTTTCTATGAAGTGTGCGGAATGCATAACTTCCACTACAAGTTCTCACTTAGTCTTACCCAAACGGGTGATTACGACAACAAACTGGGGAGGTGAAATTATCATTTTCACGCCAACAATTAGAAGCTGTTTTGAATTTATCGTGCGATGATTTGGGATGAGTTTTTGAGGCATTTCCGCTTCTGTGATGAGGAAGATAGCGGGCTATCTGACGAAGAACAGGAGCGAAAAGGACCAAAAAATCGCCCAAAGCACACACGAAAACGGATACATCAAGCCAAGAAAAACTTTTTGGAGAAATTCAAAACAGCTTCTTAGTAACAGGCAATCTTATTCCTGCAGGAAAAGGCGTAAGCGGAAGTACACAGAAAATCGTCACCTTTGCCTGCAAATCACCAGGATAATATAAGGTATATGGATTTATCGAATTGGTTTAAAAGTTTTGAATGGGTATCGCACGACTCACGGAAGAAGAGCGGAAACGTTTTTTCGCTGAGTGTGGAAAGAATTGCGTGCGCAACGGCGTGTTACCCATTTACGAAAAGCTGTACAAAGATGCCAACGGCAACATGGATACATTCTTCCGCAAAGCAAACGAACTGCCTGGAGTCAGCGGAAAGGTAGTGAAAGAAGGACAGATATACCGTCTTTCCTTTCTGGAATGCACATGCGGACTGCACACAGAGGGGTATGTCCGCACACCCCTGCTGTGTGAATGCTCACGTCAAAGCGTACTCTATGCATTGCACAGCCTGTGGCAGGAACATGATTTCCGTGTAACGCTCTGCTGTTCCATCCTACAGGGAAACGAGAAGTGCATAATGCAGATTGAGGTAATACAAGGCAGAAGTCAATCTTCCTGAGTCACTTCCACATCGGGTAAGGAAATACTATCGACTACCTTCTGCCAGTAAGCACGGACATCTTTCCAATGGTAGAAAGGCGCACAATCGGTCTTGACGGGAAGCGTCACCTCACGCTCGTTCAGAAGAAGCTTCACCAGAATGTCATCATTTTCCGGCTTGCAGAAGAAAATGAGTTGCACGTTGCCGCACATCGGAATAATACGGTAGGTGCGGTAGGTATCGGCTATCTTTTGCCAATCACCGGTAGAAGCAGACAAATGATTGCACCCCATCAGCGTGGCCAAGGGAGCCAGATTGGTATCATGCCCATAACGAAGGGTAACGCAATTCCGTTTCGAGGCAATAACCGTATCGGCAGTCTCTACAAAATTACGGAGCAGGTTACGTTCTACCTTGTACATACAAGCACCGCTCAGCGGGGATGCGCCTTTCTCGTAATACCACTCGAAGTTATTACGTTGCCACAAGTCGTAACGTTCATCTTCGGTAAACAAGAACGCCAAATCAGGCTGATTGTAACTGCTTTGGCTGATTCCGTCCAATTCGAAGAGGTCCATCATCAGTCCCGTAGGATCTTCCACAGTCTGAGGACGGGTGAAGAGCTGCTTCATCAGACGGTCAGGATGCACGTATATGCTGTCGGCAGCACGATAGACCGAATCAGCATTCGCCAAATGGACAGCTTCGTAGGGTTCGTTCTTATACTTTATATAATAAAGGTCATGATTGCTGGCATCGTTGGTGATATTCAATTTCGGATTTAAACCTTTCAGCTCCACACACCCGGCGGTCATCGAAAGGAAAGCACGGGTCTTATAGGTAGAACGGGCATCCACGTGTACACCTTCGGTAAACACTTGCGGATAACGGGCAAACATACGGCGTACCAACTGGCGATGTTGTTCAGCTCCTTTCGGAGTGAGTTCTCCATAGCGTCCTTCGGCTTCCTGCGCCAGACTTTCCACTATCTTGAGTGCCCGTTTCCCATCGGCGGTAAGGATATGTTGCTTTTCGGCATCACGCAAGACAGCCAAGGGCTTATCGTATTTTTTCTGCTTGGTAAGATAACGTGAACCGTGACGGGCGAACATCGAGATGTAAAAGGGTTCATAGCCTTCAGGAGCCGGAGTAAGTTCTACGGACGGAGCCTGATAGGCATAATACTTACCGGCTGCCAAAGCCGGGTTTTGGCGGATTTCATCCTTTGCGGTCTGTGCTGACACTGACAAGGCAACACAAAACAAGGGAACAAACGATAACAATCTTTTCATACTATCTTATAAATAAAAAACGGATGTAAATGTAGAGATTCTTCCCTACACTTACACCCGTTGATACGTTAAAAGATAACGTCAGCCTTTGAAATGAAACAAGACTGAAATATGTTTGTCACGCTTATTGCGCTGGCATACTTACGATCTCTTGCATAATGCGTACGGCGGTCTGCACGTCTTTTACGTCTTTGATGACCATGCTTCGCTTACCATTTTGCTCGCGCAGGTTACATATACGCGGGTTCTGTGACATATAGTTGATTATTTTCCCGAACGCCTCGCTTTGATAATAAGGGCTCTCCAGGTTGCTGACAAAATACAGCGTCATCCGCCCTAACTTGAGGATAACCTTTTCGATGCCCATCCGTTTCGCCATCCGGCGCAAGGGCACGATACGTATCAGTTCTTCTCCTTCGGGCGGAATCTTGCCGAAACGGTCTACCAGCCTTGCCTTGAAGGCTTCGACATCCTTGTCCAATTCCAGTTTATCCAATTCGCGGTAAAGCAGCATACGCTCGCTGCTGCTGGGAATGTACTCGTTGGGGAAAAGCAATTCGAGGTCGCTCTCTACCGTACATTCGTCAACAAATCCCTCGCCGCTCAGTTTTTCTTCACCTGCTTTGATTTCATCGGCATAAAGTTCGGCAAACTCATCGTTCTTCAATTCTGTCACCGCCTCTGCCAGAATCTTCTGATAGGTCTCATAACCCAAGTCGGCAATGAAACCGCTCTGTTCGGCGCCCAGCATATTCCCGGCACCGCGGATATCAAGGTCCTGCATGGCAATGTGAATGCCGCTTCCTAAGTCGCTGAAGTTCTCGATAGCTTGCAAACGGCGTTTGGCTTCGGGGGTCAGAGTAGACAAGGGGGGAGCCAGCAGATAACAGAAAGCTTTCTTGTTGCTCCGCCCTACCCGTCCGCGCATCTGGTGCAGGTCGCTCAATCCGAAATTCTGCGCCTGGTTAATGATGATGGTATTGGCGTTGGGAATATCGATACCGCTCTCGATGATGGTGGTGGCAAGCAACACATCGTAATCATAATTCACAAAGTCGAAGATGATTTTCTCCAGTTCTTCGGGTTTCATTTGTCCGTGCCCCACGCACACACGGCAATCGGGAATGTTACGTTCTATCATCGCTTTCAGTTCGGACAGATTCTGGATGCGGTTGTTTACGAAAAACACTTGCCCGTTACGGCTCATTTCAAAGTTGATAGCATCGGCAATGATTTCTTCATTGAACGTGTGCACCTCGGTCTGTATGGGATAACGGTTGGGCGGCGGGGTCTGGATAACCGACAGGTCGCGTGCTCCCATCAACGAAAACTGCAAGGTACGCGGAATAGGCGTAGCGGTCATTGTCAGCGTATCGACGTTCACTTTCAGCTGACGCAGTTTTTCCTTCACGCTCACGCCGAATTTCTGTTCCTCATCGATAATCAGTAACCCAAGGTCTTTGAACTTCACACTCTTGCCGATAATCTTGTGCGTGCCTATCAGGATGTCTATCTTTCCGTCGGCAAGTTCCTTCAAGATACGGCTGGTGTCTTTTGCCGTACGGGCACGGCTCAGGTAGTCTACCTTGCACGGCATTCCTTCCAACCGCTTGCTGAACGTCTGGAAATGCTGGAACGCCAGCACGGTAGTAGGTACCAGCACTGCTACTTGCTTGTTGTCGGTCACCGCCTTGAAGGCTGCACGCACAGCCACTTCGGTCTTGCCGAATCCTACATCGCCACACACCAGACGGTCCATCGGACGGTCGCTTTCCATATCTGCTTTTACCTCTTGTGTAGCTTTCAGCTGGTCGGGCGTATCTTCGTAAAGGAAACTTGCTTCCAGTTCGTGTTGCAGAAAACTATCGGGGCTGTACTTGAAGCCCTTTTCCTGCTTGCGGCGCGAATAGAGCTTGATAAGGTCGCGGGCGATGTCCTTGATTTTCGTTTTGGTACGTTCCTTCATCTTCTCCCACGCCCCGGTACCCAGCTTGCTGATGCGAGGCTGCTCGCCTTCTTTCCCTTTATACTTCGAAATCTTATGCAACGAATGGATGGAAACGAAGACTACATCGTCATTTTGATATACCAACTTGATAACTTCCTGCGTAGTGTTCCCATTGGGGATGCGCACCAGTCCGGCAAACTTTCCGATACCGTGGTCGATATGCACCACATAGTCTCCCGGTTCAAACTGGCTCAGTTCTTTCAGCGAAAGCGCTACCTTTCCGCTACGTGCCTTGTCGCTGCGTAAATTGTATTTATGAAAACGGTCGAATATCTGATGGTCGGTAAAAATGCAACACTTCAGTGTATGGTCGATGAAGCCTTCGTGCAAAGTGCGGTCTACCGGCACAAATGATATCTTATCGCCACGTTCTTGAAAAATGTCACGCAAGCGGTCGGTCTGCTTCACACTGTCCGAACAGATATACAACTGATATCCCCGCTGCCGGTAATCGGTCAGGGTGCTCGCCACCAAATCGAAATTCTTATGGAAAATCGGCTGAATGGAAGTTTGGAATGCCAACGTTGCCTGAGGAGTGCCTGCCGCTTTATGCCCAAAATCTATCCGCCGGAAAGACAATGCCTTTTGCAGAAAATCAGGCCCGGAAATTAATTTTTTCCGCAAATTTACCCAGTCGGTTTCCTCCCCTTCGTATGCCTGCACTGCCTGAGGAGAAAAAACCTCATCGTGTACCGTCTGGATACGCTCACGCACCCACATCAAGTCTTTGACCCACAGCACACATGTCTCAGGGACAAACTCCAACAGACACACATCCCCGTCAGAAGCCTCCGACAATTCGGGAACAATACTTACCGCATCTTTCTTCTCTTTCGAAAGTTGCGAATCCACCTCAAACGTACGAATACTGTCTATCTCATCACCAAAGAAATCAATACGATACGGATATTCTGATGCGAACGAATATACATCGAGAATACTTCCCCGCATTGCAAACTGTCCTGGCTCATACACATAGTCAACACGATGAAAACCGTATTTTACCAATTCTCCGGTTATCACTTCCGTATCGATGTGCTGTCCGATACGAAGACACAACATCCGTTCATCCAGCGACTTTTGGGATACCACTTTTTCTGCCAACGCATCCGGATAAGTCACCACCGTAACAGGTTTCTCCTGTTTCAACCGTGCCAATACTTCCGTACGCAATATCTCATTGGCTGCATCACGCTGACCATACTTAATGGCCCGCCGAAACGAAGAAGGGAAAAACAAAATCTCTTCATCACCATCGGCCTGTACCATATCGTGATAAAAATATCCTGCTTCTTCCAAATCATTCAAGATAAAAAGATTCACCCGGGAATACTGCTTAATGAAAGCCGATGCAAAAAAAGAAGCACACGAAGCATGAGTGCCTTCCATAAAAACAGTACGTATATCTTGATTCTGCAAAAGTTTCACCAAAGCCCCCACATTCGGATGTTTGGCATAAATTTGTTGAAGTCCAGCTATTTCCATTGTAATTCCTATAGATGGCGCAAAATTACAAAATTATTGCTACATTTGCACTTGTCAAACCAGATAAAAAACTTTATGCACGAACACATCATCGAACTGTTAGACCAACGGCGGCTGAAAGAAGCACTCGTCCAGCTGCAAGCTTTTGCCGTAGAACTGGAAGACTGGCAATTGAATGCAGACATCGAAAGCCTGTCAACTACATACAATTATATGCTGCAATACGCAGCCCAAGGAGTAAACGACCCCGAACGTGGGAAAATGTACTGCCACTTGTGGAGAAGGGCATATGAACTGGCCGACAAGGCAAACTTCATCAAAACCGGAAAACGCGGAACTGGATATTTTGCCGACACCTACCGCCGGCAAATGCAACACCCTGCACATTCGTTGCAAGAATTGCAAATGACCTTGGAAATGTTAAGCGAAGACATGGCATTGTCACAACTGCCAGTGACCGAACCGTTGCAGACAGACAAAAAAGAAAATCCTTTTATCAGGCATGAACAGACGGTAGATGAATTATTTTACAAAATATGGACTTCGGCACAATGGTCGGAAAACGAACAGAACCAAGCCGAAGCCTTTCTCTCGTCATTGCTGATACCAGCCAACGATATTGCCGTGATGCTCAGTGCAACCACCCTCAGCCTGCTACACATATTCGACAGCCGCAAGTACCAATTCCTTATCAATGCCTATCAATCAGGCACCGACACGCTAGTCACCCAACGGGCACTGGTAGGTATCGCCCTGGTAGCATACTACCAAGAGGCACGCCTCAACCTCTATCCCGAACTGCTGGCTGCCCTTTCACTGCTCACCGATAAACCGAAAGCAGCTAAAGAACTGCTCACCATACAAATTCTACTCCTTCTTTCACGCGAAACAGAAAAGATAAGCAAAAAAATGCGTGAAGAAATCATCCCGCAAATGATGCGTTCTGCCAACATAGCCAAAACCGACCTGAAAATTTTAGACCTGGAAGAACTGGAAGACAAAAATCCGGAATGGAGCAAAGGAATGGCACAGGTGGAAAATACCATCCGTGAACTAGGCGAACTGCAAATGGAAGGAGCGGACACCTACATGAGCACATTCTCACAACTGAAAAGTTATCCTTTCTTCCGGGAAGCAGCACATTGGTTCTACCCATTTGATAAACAAACCCCCGAAATAGCTCCACTCTTCAAAGACGAAAAAGAAGGACAACGCTCAATGATGGGACTGATAATGGACTCACCAGTCTTCTGTAATTCAGACAAATACTCATTCTGCCTCACGCTTTTCAACCTGCCCGAACAACAACGTCAGTACATGACTTCGCAGTTCAATGCACAAACCGAAATGCAAGCGGAACAGATACAAGCACTTTCTGAAACATCAAAAGACTTTCAAAAACCCGAAATCGTCAGCCGGCAATACATCCACGACCTTTACCGCTTTTTCAAGCTATGGATGTACCGCAACGAAGTGGACGACATATTCAAAAGCAAACTTGACCTGTGGAACTGCCAAGCACTCGGTCCGCTGTTGCACCACACCGAAGCCATCAAGCACATCGCCGACCACCTGTTTGCCAAAGATTATATGGAAGAAGCATCACAGCTTTATCTCCGGCTGAGCCAGGAAGAAAAGCCCAACGCCGAAATCATGCAGAAGCTCGGCTACACCTACCAGAAAATGAAAAACTATGAGGAAGCCATCCGGGCATACCTTCAAGCCGACCTGCTCAAGCCCGACCATCTTTGGACTTTGAAGCATCTGGCACAATGCTACAAACGTACCCGACAATACTCAAAAGCATTGGAATACTACGAGAAAGTGAAAGAAATGAAGCCCGATGACTTGAATATTCTGCTCCAAATCGGACAATGCCTTGCCACTCTCCGCCGCTACAAGGAAGCATTGGCATACTTCTTCAAGGTTGAATACTTGGACAATGCACCTGCCAATGCACAGCGTGCCATAGGCTGGTGTTACTTCATGACCGGTAAATACGAAGATGCGCTCCGGTTCTATCGCAAACTGACAGATACACCCGATAATGTACCAATGGCCGACTGGCTGAACACCGGACACGCCTATCTGGCACTTGGAAAAATTCCAGAAGCCTTGGAACATTACCGGAAAGCTGAAAACAGCTGCATAAGCCATGAAGCATTTATCCAGAACTTCAAAAACGACAAAGAAGCATTACTTGAACAAGGCGTACCCGAAGACACACTTTACCTTATTCCAGATATGCTGTAAAAGACAAAAAAATGAATGCCCGCAAACAGCCAATACATACCCCTGAAAAATGAATATATACTGCATACGCAGTTGAATATATACTGCATACGCGGTTGAATATATACTGCATACGCGGTTGAATATATACTGCATACGCCTATGGATATATACTTCATCGGCAAATGCAGTACTACTGCGTTTTCAACTCAGTCAGATTGGCTAATTGCGGACATGCATTATTAAAAGGAAACAAGGTGCGCACGGAGTTCCTTTTCCAACCTCAAGCATACCTCTTCCATAGGAATTTCCATACCGGTTTCCTTGGCTAACGAGGTCACTCCCTTATCGATGAAGCCACACGGATGGATGTAACCGAAATAACGCAAATCGGTATTCACATTCAGTGCCAATCCGTGCATTGTGACAAAATGGCTGCTCCGTACTCCGATAGCACATATTTTCCGCTCAGAAGAAGTGCCGATGTCCAGCCATACTCCCGTAGCTCCCTTCACTCTTCCGCCCTCAATGCCATAGGAGCGGCACACACCGATAACTGCCTCTTCAAGTACCGAGACATATTCTTTCAATCCCAAATGAAAATCTTCCAGACAAAGGATGGGATAACACACCAGCTGCCCGGGTCCATGAAATGTAATGTCTCCTCCCCTGTCGATATGAAAAAGCTCTGCACCTATCCGCTTCAGTTGTTCTTTGCCCAACAACATATTCGTCTCTTTCCCGTGCTTTCCCAACGTATATACAGGGAGGTGCTCGCAAAACACCAACCGATTAATATAAGATACATGGCCGGCACGCGCCGCAATCACCTCATTAAACAAACGAGACTGGCGTTCCCATGCTTCCTGATAAGGAATCATACCCCAATTTTCTGTTTCCAACGATACTTTCATTTTGCCTTTCGCTTTATATTATGAATTCCGCATCCAGCCAATATCCCCCCTGAAAACGAAGTTATATTCATAAACCATTCCAATCAACTGCTACAGCCCGCGAAGACAACTGAAACGGTAAAGTTGAGAAGCTGTTTTGAATTTCTCCAAAAAGTGTTTCTTGTCTTGATGTATACGTTTTCGTGTGTGCTTTGGGCGATAAATTCAAAACAGCTTCTGAATATATCTTCATTTGGGAGACATCTTATCCGGTGACTGATTGCGGTATTTATTCCCGTGTTAGATCCCTTGATACAATTTCAGCCCGAAACGGGGAGCCATAGCCAGCAGATGATCGAAAATATCCGACTGGATACGTTCATACTCCCGCCACGCCTTGATGCGTGAAAAGAAATATACACGAATGGGCAGACCGTGCTCGGTAGGTTCTTTCTGCGAAATAATCAAGTCCAAATCCTGGTTCACCACCGGCAAACTCATCAGATAACGCTCGATGTAAACACGATACACCTGCGAATTGGTCGGCACCTGACCTTTGTCCGGCACATAACCGACAAGCAACGGAACATCTTTGCAAAGACGTTCTAATTCATCCGGAGCACAAAAGCGGATAGTATCCAAGTCCAGCCAGATGCGCTTATCCACCCGGCGTCCTCCACTTTCCTGCATTCCACGCCAATTTTGGAACGTACTGTTCACCATTGTATAAGGAGGTATGGTAGTAATGGTATTGTCCCAGTTTTGAATCTTCACCGTGTTCAGCGTAATTTCCTGCACTATCCCGTCGGCTGTCCCATTAGGCAAAGTCACCCAGTCACCAATCCGCAACATATCATTAGCAGAAAGCTGAATGCCCGACACAAATCCCAGAATACTATCCTTAAATACCAACATAAGCACCGTGGCAGCAGCCCCCAGACCGGCAAAAAGCGTCACGGGCGATTTATCGATAAGCGTGGCAACACTCAGTATACCTCCCAGGAAAAACAGTACCACCTGACATACCTGCACCAATCCGCGGATAGGATGGTTCTTCCGGATTTCTTTTGAATTGTAAATGTCGAGCATCACCAGCAACACCGCATTCAGAGTGAACAATATAGACACAATGATATAAACGGCACAGACACGCTGCGAAAAATCCAGCATCCCCTTCCCTTTCACGAAAGCCAAGGGCAAAAGCATATAAATCAACATGCCGGGGACGATGTGCAGCAGATGATGCACCACCTTGCGTTCTACCAGCAAGGTATTCCACTTTCGAGGGAACCGGCGTGTGTAACGCTTGATTCCTCCCACCACAATAGCTTGGAAGAAATAATTCAGGCCCACGGCCAACAATATGATGAGCGCAGCCACCACTGTTTCGT
The DNA here is from genome assembly GCF_002160215.1 of Bacteroides sp. An19. Classification (NCBI taxonomy): domain Bacteria; kingdom Pseudomonadati; phylum Bacteroidota; class Bacteroidia; order Bacteroidales; family Bacteroidaceae; genus Bacteroides; species Bacteroides sp. An19. Next base: position 35,237 of record NZ_NFKD01000004.1, read on the forward strand.
CGAACATATTGGCATACTTGGGTGAGAATCCCCACGAAATAAGCAAGTCGTTCATCCATCCACCCAACGTACCGATGTTTTGTATTGTTTCCATAAACAAATGTTTTTATAAATTATTACAAATAATAACACGCTAAAGATACAAGATGTTCAGCAGACCGGCAAGAAATCCCCCTAAGTTTTTTCCAACAGACCTTCTCCCGACATCCATTCCGTCATTCCCAAATCCATTCCGGATAACATACAGTTCTCATAAATATTTTTTCCACATCACCCTTTGCATAACGAAAGACGCGTGTACGTAGCAACCGACTGATATTTCCAACCTTTTTGCAAAAAGATTAAGAGAATATATACAAAAAATTCACAAACTTGTGTTATCTTTGTCATATCAAAATCAGAGGAACCTAAAACAAATGATATGAAGCATAGAACGAACTTATTTTTATCGCTGATATTCAGCGTCACGGGATGTTGCATGCTGCCGGGCTGCCTACAACAAGACAAAACGGAAACAGCACCACAAGTATGTACTGTGAGCACAGACACCATCATCTACCTGCAAGAAGGAGAAGAAGTTCCATCGTGCAAAATCAACTTGGATTTCTCGTACCTCAAACCAACGGCTGAAAACGATTCGGTATCACCTAGAATCAACGCAGCCATCCAAAAAACACTTTTCGGAAACGCTTTCATGACAATGACTCCCGACAAAGTACTTTCCACACTGGCAGACAATTACATACGCGGATACAGGACAGATGTAAAAGGACTGTTCGATGCTGACATGCACAATGGTATGAAACCAACCGACGTACCGGCATGGTACAACTACGAATACCAATTGAACACAGAAATGAAGCAAGGATACAACGGCGTATGGAATTACACACTGACTAATTTCCGTTATACAGGAGGTGCACATCCCAACACTGAAACCACCTGCCTGAACATCGATTCAAAAACGGGAACGATATTGAAAAAAAATGATGTATTCAACCCCAAAGATACCGCCAATATCTGCAAGCTCATCATGAACGAACTGATAAAAGAAACAAACCGAAGACTGAATACCGATACCATCACGTCATTGGACGGACTGCAAGAACAAGGCATCTTACTGGATACATATTTATACATACCGTCGAACTTCCTGCTGGAAAAAGAAGGAGTGACATTCTACTACAACCACTACGAAATAGCCCCTTACTCGGCCGGCGACTTCCGTTTACAGGTAAACTATGACGATATTCAACCTTATATGAAAAAGTAACAGTACAACCATGGACATCATTCTAAAGTACTTTCCTACCCTGACAGATACCCAAAAAGCACAATTTGAAGCATTGGGAGAACTTTATACCGACTGGAACAGCAAAATAAACGTCATTTCCAGAAAAGACATCGGAAACTTATACGAACACCACGTGTTACACTCACTAGGCATCGCAAAAATTATTTCGTTCCGGCCAGGAACAGAAGTGATGGACTTAGGTACAGGAGGTGGGTTCCCTGGCATTCCGCTTGCTATTCTCTTCCCCAAAGTGAAATTTCACCTGATAGACAGCATCGGGAAAAAGATAAAAGTAACTACGGAAGTGGCTAATGCTATCGGGCTGAAAAATGTAACCACACGCCAGTGCAGAGCTGAAGAAGAAAAAGCACAGTTCAATTTCGTTGTAAGCCGGGCTGTAATGCCACTGGCCGACCTGCTGAAATTAGTCCGAAAGAATATCAAGAAAGAGCAATGCAATGCCTTGCCCAACGGCTTGATTTGCCTGAAAGGCGGCGAGCTGCAACACGAAATTCTACCCGTAAGGCATCAGGCAATTGTCACGGAACTGACAAATTTCTTCAAGGAGGAATACTTCAATACGAAAAAGGTTGTGTATGTAAGCATAAACAAATAAAAAGTGACTCTACGAAAGCTATGACCATCAAACGTTTTCAATTCAATATGTTTCCCGTCAATTGCTACGTGATTTCCGACAAAACGGGAGAAGCAGCCATCATCGATGCAGGATGTTATTATCCAGAAGAAGAACAGCAACTGAAAAGATACATTAACGACAACAACCTGAATGTAAAACACTTGCTGAACACCCATCTCCATTTAGACCACATATTCGGCAACACATTCCTGTTGCGCGAATTGGGACTGAAAGCTAAAGCATGCAAGGAGGATGAATTCTTGCTGGAAAAGATGCCTGCCATGTGCCGTATGTTCGGATTTCCGCCCAACGCTGCCCCGGCAGAATTGGGAGGATACATAGCCGATGGCGACAAAATACAGTTTGGAGAAAGCACGTTGGAAGCCATCCATGTACCTGGACACTCTCCAGGAGGAATGGTATTCTACAATGCTGAAAACCAATGCATCTTCAGCGGAGACGTTCTGTTCCAAGGAAGTATAGGACGTGCCGACCTGGAAGGAGGAAACTATGACGAGTTGCTGGACAGTATTGCAACCCGTCTCTTCACCTTGCCTGATGAAACAATCGTATATCCCGGACACGGAGAACCGACCAGCATCGGACAAGAGAAAATGAACAACCCTTATTTTAAATAACAACCAGACAGACAAGTCGACAAGACATGAGGGAAACAAAATAAGAAATCTTGCCGACTTGCTCCTAAAAATCTAAAAACCATGAAGACAGACATTTTTGCCAACCGCCACATTGGCATTTCGGACTCCGACCTTCCCAAGATGTTGGAGAAAATAGGTGTCGGCACATTGGATGAACTCATTGACAAAACTATCCCGAAACAAATCCGACTGAAAAAACCGCTAGATCTGCCACCGGCAATGACCGAACGAGAATTTTCCGAACATATCACGCAGATGGCTTCGCACAATAAAGTCTACAAATCGTATATAGGTACGGGATGGTATGATACAATTACTCCAGCCGTCATCCAACGTAATGTATTCGAAAACCCGGTCTGGTATACTTCGTACACACCTTATCAAACCGAAATCTCACAAGGACGCCTGGAAGCCCTCATCAATTTCCAGACTGTAATAAGCGACTTGACCGCCATGCCGCTCGCTAACTGCTCACTCTTGGATGAAGCGACTGCAGCAGCTGAAGCCGCCACAATGATGTTCGCTTTACGTAGCCGCGCACAACAAAAGGCTGGCGCCAACACACTCTTTGTCGATCGGGAAATATTCCCACAGGTACAGGCAGTTATCCGCACACGTGCCATACCGCAAGGTATCGAAATAAAAACCGGTGACTATAAAAAACTGGAATTCACTCCCGACATATTTGGTTGCATTGTACAATATCCAAACAATAGCGGCAACATCGAAAACTACAGCAACTTTACCGCCCGTGCACATGAATCTGGATGCAAAGTAGCAGTAGACGCCGATATTTTAAGTCTAGCCCTGCTGGTTCCTCCCGGAGAATGGGGAGCCGACATTGTATTCGGAAGCACCCAGCGACTGGGTATACCTCTGTTCTATGGAGGACCATCAGCTGCTTATTTCGCCACACGGGATGAATACAAGCGCAATATGCCAGGAAGAATCATCGGCCTCTCGAAAGACAAATATGGACATGTATGTTACCGGATGGCTTTACAAACACGAGAACAGCACATCAAACGTGAACGGGCAACATCGAATATCTGTACAGCTCAGGCACTGCTCGCTACCATGGCGGGTTTTTATGCTATATGGCACGGTGCAAAAGGCATTAAAGAAATAGCCCAACGCATCCACAGCATAACCAACTGGCTGAACCTCCGGCTTACCGGCTTGGGATATATCGAACGGAATGAAACATTTTTCGATACACTCCGCCTTGGCCTTCCAGAAAATGTGTCGCAAGAAAAATTGCGCACCATTGCTTTGAGCAAAGAAGTAAACCTGCGCTATTTCGACAATGGCGATGTAGGTATCAGCATTGACGAAGCTACCACATTGGCAGATGCCAACCAACTCTTTATGATATTCGGCATCGCTGCAGAAGAAACGGTACATGAAGTAAAAGATATCACAGACAGTTCTTCAATCAGCCCCGACATGTGCCGCCGTTCACCTTTCCTTACCCACGAAGTATTCAGCCTTTATCACACGGAAACGGAAATGATGCGCTATATCAAGCGACTGGAACGCAAAGACATTTCCCTTACCCATTCCATGATTTCATTAGGGTCGTGTACCATGAAACTGAATGCCGCAGCCGAAATGTTACCACTTAGCAATTCGGCATGGATGAACATCCATCCGTTAGTGCCAGAAGAACAAGCCCAAGGATACCACGAACTGATAGAAAACCTTTCCAAACAATTGCTTGCCATCACAGGTTTTGACGGCATTACTTTTCAGCCCAATTCAGGAGCAGCCGGCGAATATACAGGACTGCGCATCATCCGCAGTTATTTGGAAAGTATCGGACAAGGGCATCGGAACTTGATTCTGATTCCAGCATCAGCTCACGGAACCAACCCGGCATCTGCCGTACAAGCTGGATACGAAACCTTGACTTGTGCCTGTGACGAACACGGAAACGTAGACGTAAATGACTTACGCGAAAAAGCAGAAGCCAACAAAAATCGTCTTGCGGCACTTATGATTACCTATCCGTCTACTCATGGCATTTTCGAAAGCGACATTATGGAAATCTGCCAGATTATCCATGCCTGTGGAGCACAAGTATATATGGACGGCGCAAATATGAATGCGCAAGTGGGACTGACAAATCCAAGTACCATCGGGGCAGACCTGTGCCACCTCAACCTGCACAAAACATTTGCCAGTCCACATGGAGGAGGCGGTCCAGGTGTAGGTCCAGTTTGCGTATCCGAACACTTGATTCCATTCTTGCCAGGTCACAATCTGTTCGGGAATGACACTAATGAAGTTTCATCTGCCCCATACGGAAGTGCCGGCATCTTACCCATTACTTATGGGTACATTTCAATGATGGGTGCAAAAGGACTGGAACAAGCCACAAAAACAGCTATCCTCAATGCCAATTATCTGGCAGCATGCCTGAGCGATACCTATGGTACAGTATATCGGGGAACAAACGGCTATGTGGGGCACGAAATGATTCTGGAATGTCGCAATATCCACGAAGAAAGCGGAATAACAGAAAACGACATTGCCAAACGTCTGATGGATTACGGTTATCACGCTCCGACCCTATCATTCCCTGTACACGGCACATTAATGATAGAACCTACCGAAAGTGAAAGTTTAAGTGAACTTGACAACTTTATAGACTGTATGCTCTCCATCTGGAACGAAATAGAAGAAATCAAAAATGGCGAAGCATCAAAAGAGGACAATGTGCTAGTCAATGCCCCTCATCCCGAATACGAAGCCGTATCAGATCGATGGCAACATTTTTACACACGTGAAAAAGCTGTCTATCCGACAACAAGTGTACGAGAAAACAAATTCTGGATAAATGTGGCACGCGTAGACAACACATTGGGAGACCGCAAACTATTGCCTACACGCTACGGTTCATTTACAGATTAAAAAAGACAGATAAAGACAATAAAGAAAGGCTCAAAATAGCATTTGGGATTAAAGTCAAGACATGAAGCAAGAGAAATCTTTCCTTTCTTACCTTATATATTATAAAGTATAAAGGACTTCATATCATAAGTATAAAACCAAGACATCTCATTTTCTATCTTGAGCCCTTTCTTTTGATTAAAGATTCATCGGTCTCGAAAACCTATCATAAAAAAGTACCTGTTGAGACGTCTGCTAAAATCATATTTCCCCAAGTATGCAGAAAGTGAAACACGCTTTCCAGGCAATATCACGGTTTTTCTTTTAATGAATTTTCCAGACGGATAAGCTCATCACGATATTGTGCAGCTTCAATGAAATCCAGTTTCTTAGCCGCTTCCTGCATCAGCTTCCGAGTGCGATTGATGCTTTTCTGCAACTGTTCTTTTGACATGTATTGTACAATCGGGTCTGCCGCAGCATAGAACTGTTCCGGAGCATCGGTGTAAGCCTTAGGTTGTTTCGAAACCGGTGTCTCGGTATCTGTCTTTTCAAGCAAAACGTTGTTGTATGCCCGCTTGATTTGTTGAGGCGTGATGCCATGTGCTTCGTTGTAAGCCAGCTGCTTGATGCGGCGGCGATTCGTTTCATCGATAGTCAGCCGCATACTGTCAGTTATCCTGTCGGCATACATAATGACTTTCCCATTAACATTCCGAGCTGCCCTGCCGGCTGTCTGGGTCAACGACCGGTGTGAACGAAGAAAGCCTTCCTTATCCGCGTCCAATATGGCAACCAGCGACACTTCAGGCAGGTCAAGCCCTTCACGAAGCAAATTGACACCAATCAACACATCGTAGGTACCTTGGCGCAAATCGTCCATTATCCTCACACGCTCCAGTGTCTCTACATCGCTATGTATGTAGGTGCAACGGATACCATGGTTGAGCAAGTATTCAGTCAGTTCTTCTGCCATACGCTTGGTAAGCGTGGTGACAAGTACACGCTCCTGCATTTCAATACGTTGCTGAATTTCTTCCATCAGGTCGTCCACTTGGTTCATACTGGGACGCACCTCAATAACCGGATCCAATAAACCAGTAGGACGGATGACTTGTTCCACGACAATTCCTTCACTTTGCTCCAGTTCGTAATCGTCTGGGGTAGCACTGACATAAATAACCTGCTTCACCATTTCCTGAAACTCGTCAAACTTCAACGGGCGGTTATCCATAGCTGCCGGCAAACGAAACCCATATTTAATCAGGTTTTCCTTACGGGCACGGTCACCTCCATACATAGCACGAATTTGCGGCACACTGACATGACTCTCATCGATAACCATCAGAAAATCTTTCGGGAAAAAGTCGAGCAAGCAATAAGGACGGGTACCTGCCTCCCTACCATCGAAGTATCTTGAATAATTCTCAATACCGGAACAATGCCCCAGTTCGCGAAGCATTTCCATGTCATAAGTAACACGTTCGTACAAACGCTTGGCTTCGAACGTTTTTCCCTGATCTTCAAAAAAAGCCACTTGTTTGGTAAGGTCGTCTTCTATTTCGTGAATAGCCCGGAGCACACTTTCCTTTGTAGTCATGAACAGATTGGCCGGGTAAATTCTGTACTCGTCAAATTCTGCCTGCCTGTGCCCTGAAACCGGGTCTATCTCTTCAATAGCATCTATTTCGTCATCCCAAAACATCACCCTCAAAGCACTGTCGGTATAAGCGAGATAAATATCCACCGTATCTCCTTTTACCCGGAAGTTTCCCCGGTTCAGTTCAATATCGTTTCTGACATAGAGACTGTCTACCAATTTTCTGAGAAAGACATTCCGATCTATCCGTTTGCCTTTCTTAATGTCTATTACGTTATTGTAAAAATCTGCCGGATTACCCATTCCATAAATACAGGATACAGATGATACCACAATGACATCTTTCCTGCCAGAAAGCAAAGCCGAGGTAGCAGCAAGCCTCAACTTGTCAATTTCCTCGTTTATGGCAAGATCTTTCTCTATGTAAGTATCAGTAGAGGGGATATAAGCTTCCGGCTGATAGTAATCGTAGTAGGAAACATAATATTCTACGGCATTGTTCGGAAAGAAATTCTTAAACTCACCATACAATTGAGCGGCAAGTGTCTTGTTGTGACTCAGAATCAACGTTGGCTTGTTGATGTTCTTGATGACATTGGCAATGGTAAACGTCTTACCCGACCCAGTCACACCAAGCAGCGTCTGGGCAGGAATGCCATTTTTTACTCCTTCGGTCAATTGCGCGATAGCTTCCGGCTGGTCGCCAGTAGGCTGGTAGTCTGATACGAGTTCAAAATTCATACGGCTATGTTTAAAAAGCGTGTAAAGTTACACAATAATTTTCATCGGAATGGAACAGACGAGATTTTTTGTATTAAAAATTATTGAGATGTTGCATTATTCGGCAGAAAGCCGTAATTTTGCACAACTATATAGATTGATATGAAAAAGTACATCGTTATGGCATTGCTTCTTGGCGGAGTGTTGTCTTCGTGCGGGGAGTATAATACCGTACTTAAAAGTACGGACTACGAATATAAATATGAGGCAGCCAAAGGGTATTTTGCCAAAGGTCAGAACAGCCGGGCTGCAACCTTGCTGGAAGAACTGATTTCTATCTTGAAAGGAACGGCCAATGCAGAAGAGTCAGCATATATGTTGGCTATGACGTATTTCAACCAAGGCGATTATATTTCGGCTTCTCATTATTTTAATGTGTATTACACTACTTACCCGCGTGGAACCTATACTGAATTGGCACGCTTTTTCTGTGGAAAATCGCTGTATCTGGATACACCTGAACCGCGGTTGGACCAGACAAGCACTTATAAAGCCATTCAGGAATTACAGATGTTCATCGAATACTTTCCGACAAGTTCACGCAAGGAAATAGCCCAAAACATGATTTACGAATTGCAAGACAAACTGGTGGAAAAAGAATACTTGTCTGCAAAACTGTATTACGACCTAGGTTCGTACACAGGAAACACCTCGTATAGCAGTACGGGTAACAATTATCTTGCAGCCGTTGTGACAGCACAGAATGTCTTACGGGATTATCCCTATACCAAACGGCGGGAAGATCTTTCGATTCTGATTCTCCGGGCCAAATATGATATGGCAAAAGAAAGTGTCCTTGAAAAGAAGGAAGAACGTATGCGCGAAGCAATAGACGAGTATTATGCATTCAAAAACGAATTTCCCGAAAGCAAGTATATGCCGGAAGTGGAAAAAATCTTCAAGGATGCCAGCCAATACATAAAAGACGAAAATTAATCAAAGGTTTATAATAAAGTAAAATTATGGATTACAAAAAAACAAACGCTCCGACCAATACCATTACCCGTAACCTGATGGAATTGTGTGAAGACACGGGTAATATCTATGAAACCGTAGCTATTATCGGTAAGCGCGCAAATCAGATCGGCGTAGAAATGAAGAACGATTTGTCTAAAAAACTTCAAGAATTTGCTTCTTACAATGATAATTTGGAGGAAGTGTTCGAGAACAGGGAGCAGATTGAAATTTCACGTTATTATGAAAAATTGCCGAAACCAACATTGATTGCCACCCAAGAATATATTGAAGGCAAGGTATATTACCGCAATCCGGCCAAGGAAAAAGAAAAATTGCAATAATCGAATTAAAAACAGGACACAGATACGTATTGTTACCAGACTTTCCAGAATAAGGGAAAAGGTATAAGAATACGCTTCTGTGTCTTTTTGTTCTAGAAAAGAAAGACTAGTTATGATACAACGTATTCAAACAGTTTATTTATTTGTGGCTACAGTACTGCTGGCAATCGCGATGTCGGTACCTGTGGGATATTTTTATACAGAAACCAGTGTGGCTGTGTTAAGTAATCTGTCTGTTATCGCTGCAGACGGTACCTCAAATTACACACCGGGAGTAATGTTTGTGCTCCTGTTCATAGCTGCCTTACTTGCATTCGTCACCATTTTCTTCTATAAAAAACGTATGCGGCAAATCCGCTTGGCTATATTCAGTAATGTGGTTTTGGCAGCATACTATCTCGTAGTAGGAATATATGCTTATTCTGTATTGGCGGCATACGGTAGCTTCACCCCCTCATGGGCAATTTGCTTGCCATTTATTTCGCTTGTGCTGAATTGGCTTGCCATCCGTGGCATAAAGAACGACGAAAAATTAGTACGCTCTTACAACACAATCCGTTAAACTGCCTGAAACACTCTTCTATTTAATTATAATGAATGTCCGCATTCAGCCAATACAATACCTCTGAAAAATGAATATATACTGCATCCGCGGTTGAATATAACTGCATCCGCCTACGAATATATCTTCATCGGCAAACGCAGTAGTACTGCGTTTACAACTCAACTGGACCGGCTAATTGCGGACATTCTTTTTAGCTAATTACAATACCAGAAATTCAGTAAAAAATCAAGAGATAAGATACCGTCAGTCATCTTTCTTCATTCGTTTTTTACTAAAGAATACAACAACTAAACAAAAAAATTATGTGTGGAATCGTAGGATACATCGGACAAAAACAAGCTTACCCCATCCTGATAAAAGGGTTAAAACGACTGGAATACCGTGGATATGACAGTGCCGGAGTAGGGCTGATCAATGAATACCACAAGCTAAATGTGTATAAAGCTAAAGGAAAAGTTTTGAATCTGGAAGAACTCACCACGCAAAAAGATGTGACAGGATGCATCGGCATCGCCCATACACGCTGGGCTACACACGGAGAACCATGCCAAGCTAACGCTCACCCGCACGTGTCTCAATCAGGAAACCTGGCATTGGTACATAATGGTATCATTGAGAATTACGCCCTTTTGCGCGAACAACTCCAACAAAAAGGATATACCTTTAAAAGTTCGACCGATACCGAAGTGCTGGTCCAACTCATAGACTACATCCAGACCAGTTCGCATATTGACCTGCTGGATGCTATCCGGATAGCCTTACACCGCGTTATCGGAGCATACGCCATCGCCGTTATTGACCGACGACAACCAGGCCGCATTCTTGCGGCACGCAAAAGCAGCCCATTAATAATCGGCGTAGGAAGTGACGAATTTTTTCTGGCATCAGATGCTACTCCTATCGTAGAATATACAGACAAAGTGGTTTACCTGCAGGATAATGAAATAGCGGTACTCGAACCTGGGAAAGCACTTAAGGTAGTCAATCTTGAAAACGAACAACAACTGGCCGAAGTGAAAAAAATAGACCTGAACATCGGCCGGCTGGAAAAAGACGGATACCCACATTTCATGCTGAAAGAAATATTCGAGCAACCCGAATGCATCAACGACTGCATGCGTGGAAGAGTGAACAAAGAGACTCATGAAGTACAGCTCTCTGCCATAAGCGAACATAAAGAGCGCCTGCTTGGAGCACGAAGATTCATCATTGTAGCTTGCGGTACCTCATGGCATGCCGGACTTATCGGGAAACAACTCATCGAAACCTTCTGCCGCATCCCTGTGGAAGTGGAATACGCCTCGGAGTTCCGTTATCGCAATCCGGTGATTGACAATGGAGATGTAGTTATTGCCCTCTCACAATCAGGTGAAACAGCCGACACGCTGGCAGCCATCGAATTGGCAAAAGAAAAAGGAGCTTTCGTATACGGCATCTGCAACGTAGTAGGTTCGTCCATTCCACGAAACACGGATACTGGTTCATACATCCATGTAGGTCCCGAAATCGGGGTGGCATCCACCAAAGCCTTTACCGGCCAGGTAACAGTGCTAACCCTCTTTGCCCTGGCACTGAGCAAAGAAAAGCAACTTATTAATGACACAACGTACCGCTGTATCATTGACGAACTGGAGCAGATACCAGAAAAAATAAAAGAGGTATTAAAACAAAACCAAAACATTGCCGAATTATCGCGCATATTCACATATGCACACAATTTCATCTACTTAGGACGCGGATACAGCTATCCTGTAGCATTGGAAGGTGCACTGAAATTAAAAGAAATCTCGTATATTCATGCCGAAGGCTATCCGGCTGCCGAAATGAAACATGGCCCCATCGCTTTGATAGACACAGAAATGCCCGTAGTAGTCATTGCCACACAAAATGCAATGTATGAAAAAATAATAAGCAACATTCAGGAAATCAAGGCACGAAAAGGGCACATCATCGCTTTAATAAACCCGAACGACACGATAATCAGCAAACTGGCAGACGAATGCATCGAAATACCGGAAACTCTGGAATGCCTGGAACCACTCATTACCACTATTCCCCTCCAACTATTAGCCTACCATATTGCCGTATGCAAAGGCAAAGATGTAGACCAACCACGGAACTTGGCAAAATCGGTCACAGTAGAATAGCGACACGTCAATAAGTTGACAAGGTTTTCTGATACATTAACTACTCAAAACCTTGTCAACTTATAATGATATCTCGTCAACTTTGGTTACTCCACATACAATACCAATCCTTTCAAATATTCTCCTTCAGGATGATAGATATTTACCGGATGGTCACCGGGCTGAGTCAGCTGGTGCAAGATACGCACACTACGCCCTGCCTGAGCAGCAGCTGTAAAGACCGCATTGCGAAAATTATCCTTCGTTACCACCTGCGAACAGGAGAAAGTAAACAGAATCCCTCCCGGACGAATCTTCTCGAAAGCTTTTGCGTTGAGTTTGGTATATCCACGCAAGGCATTACGAAGTGCGTCACGGTGCTTGGCAAAAGCCGGTGGATCAAGAATAATCAAATCATACTGTTCTCCCATACGGTCAAGATACTTGAATGCATCTTCGGCAAATGCCTGATGACGCACATCGCCAGGAAAATTCAACTGCACATTTTCATTAGTAAGGTCGATTGCTTTCGAAGAACTGTCTACAGAATGTACCAGTCTGGCACCTCCGCGCATTGCATAGAACGAAAATCCACCTGTATAGCAGAACATATTAAGTACATTTCTCCCTGCTGCATAACGTTCCAATAAGCGACGGTTTTCCCGCTGGTCGACAAAAAAACCTGTTTTTTGTCCTTTAAGCCAGTCAACATGAAACTTCAAACCATTTTCCATCGCTACATTATCTACACTTCCACCTCGGATAAATCCATTTTCAGTAGCCAGCAAATCGGCCTTGAAAGGCAACGTGGTTTCCGACTTGTAATAGATATTCTGAACCGTATCATCCATCACTTCGGACAAAGCGGCAGCTATTTCCATCCGGTCCAAGTGCATTCCTGCCGAATGAGCCTGCATCACAGCCGTCTTACCATAAATATCAACTATCAAGCCGGGCAGGTTATCGCCTTCACCATGCACCAGGCGATAAGTATTGGTCTGCGGATTACCAATCAGTCCCAAAGCCTCACGTACCTTCCGTGCACACGACAATTTACGTACCCAAAAAGCACGGTCAACCGGTTCTTGTACAAACGAAAGTACCCGTACTGCAATGCTTCCAATCTGGAAATGTCCGCAAGCGATAAATTCCTTCTCCGATGTATATACATCTACTACTTCTCCTTCTTCCGGTTCATTCTCTACCCGAGCTATGGCACCTGAGAAAATCCAAGGATGAAAACGCTTCAATGATTCTTCCTTTCCGGATTTCAAATAGACTCTTTTATATGACACGTTATATAATATTTATTAATAGATTAAACGATTGATATCAGACAAAGAAAGGTCCCCAAAGACTCCCTATGCTGTTGAAACTATTCACCAGCCTTCTCCTCTACCTTTTCAATGCGGTAGTTGCCATGACTCCGAAGGTCTTCAAGATAACTGTAAATTTCCACACATGCCCAAGCATCTGTAGCAGCATACAACTGCTGTGCTTCAGTAAGCACCTCTGCCTCCCAATTGGAAAGGCGTTGCGCCTTCGATATTTTCTTGCCAAAAAGCAATGCATAGATTTTTTGCAGACTTTTCTCTTCAATACCGAAATGCGGCACATAATCCTGCAACTCTATCCAGTTTCCGTCACGCAAATCGCCTCCATTCCGCTTACGGAGCACAGCAAAATCATCGCGCAACGACAATCCTACCTTCAACACATCATTCTGCAAAAATTCTTCCAGAAAATCGGGAAGTCCCAAATGGTTCAAGCGGAACAAGAAACACGTGTCATAAGTAGCTATTTGCAAAAGAGCGACCTTATGAGTCATCCCTTTACGGAAAGAAGGACGTGTCTCGGTATCCACCCCTACTACAGAATGCGTGTTCAAGTAATCGATTGCCTTACGTGCTTCCGTTTCGGTGTAGATAACAAAAATGCGCCCCGAGAAACTAACCTTCTGCATCTCAGACACTTCTTGTTTGGATATCTTATTCTGTAATATAATCATAAATGTTTTTTGAGTTCTCACATGCTTTTCTCACTCCCAACGGTCGCCCGAACCATCATCATCGGTTTCAAGCCCACCGTACAAATCATTTCCCGTATAGCCGTCATTATCCTCCTGCCCGGAAGCAGTATTGTATTTCACATCATGCAAGGCACGCATGGCATTGACCAGACGCTGCCCCCAGAACTCTGCAAACCCTTCGCGACAAATCACCAATGCATCATTCATCGTCTGGTCAAATCCCAAACGGTACACGCACACAAAATCTTTCAACGCCTGGTAAATATCGGCAAGGTTCTCTGATATGGTCTGATGAATAGGCGTGTCGCTATATACCATATCCTCTACAAACACTTCAAGGTAATCATCATGTCTCCCCATCAAAGATGCCACACCGGCACGCACACGCTCGTAATCACCTTCGGTTACAAAAACTTCAGGGTCAAACTCATCCATCCGCACGGCATGTTCCGGAAGCATTGATGCTTTCAGATAGAGCAACGGAAGCAACTTCAACACCTTATCCACGAACTCAGGATGTTCTATTTCACCAACACGCTCGAGGAAGCCACAAAACTCTGCAGCCACCGTTACAAACTCGACTGTATTTTTATCGTAAACGACTGATAAATTCTTTTTCATAACGAAACTTGATTGCGGCACAAAAATACAAAAAAATATTCGTACATTTGCGATTGATTTTTACCATTTTGCTATAACATTATGAAGAAAAAGACAGAAACAAAAGAAAACGAAGAGAAAAACATCCTTCCCAAAAAGATGCTTACCGCCATAAAAGGCGAAACCATACACTTCATCCTCGGCTTGCTTTGTGTCATATTCGGTGTCTATATGCTACTGGCATTCAGCTCATTCTTTTTTACCGGAGGAAACGACCAAAGTATCCTGGCACATCCAGATCCCGGGGAATTGCTCGAAACCCAGAACGGCATACAAAACTATGCCGGAGCACGCGGAGCCCAACTTTCGCAATTCCTTATAAACGATTGTTTCGGGATTTCGGCATATTTTATTGTGGTGTTCCTCATTGTCTGCGGCATGAGGCTGATGAAAGCTTACCGGTTCACCATATGGAAATGGTTCGTAAGCTGCTCCATATTAATGGTATGGCTATCCGTCACTTTAGGCTTTGCCTTCGGAGGCACGTTTCAAGACTCTTTCCTCTATCCTGGAGGATTGCACGGATATAATGTGAGCCAATGGATTTGTTCCCAAATCGGTGCACCAGGACTTATCCTCGTTTTGCTGGTTACCTTGGTACTCATCGGCATTTTCTTTACCCGTGAAACGATGCAAGTAGTACGAAAAGCTTTCCATCCAGCCCTTCCGAAACGGAACAAAAGAAAAGAAGCGTTCCCTACAGAAGCTGCCCAACAGCCGGCCGATACGGAAAACACTGCCCTGCACCATACGCCCGACAACACATCAGATGCCACCGGCACAAAAGAAGACGAACAGCCGGTAGAAATAGAACTTGACCCCATAGAAAGCCAGGCAGACAACACAACGCCAGCCTATGCTACCGAAATGCGTAAACAACCCGATGAAACGGTAATAGCCGAAGCCGGGACAATCCATCAGAAAACTCAGGCAAAAACGACCGAAGAGCCCACGTTCGAAATAGAAGAAACTCCCGAAGAAGAAGAACAGGAAGACGAACGTGGATCGCTAGACCAGCCTTACAATCCGCGGCTGGATCTGGAACACTACCACTTCCCGACACTCGACCTGCTCAATTCGTATAACGACAACACCCCTGCCATTGATATGCAAGAGCAAAATGCCAACAAAGACCGTATCATCCAGGTATTGAGGAGCTTTGGCATCGAAATCAGTTCCATCAAGGCCAGCGTAGGCCCTACCGTTACATTGTATGAAATCACTCCTGCCGAAGGAGTACGCATCAACCGCATCCGCAACTTGGAAGATGACATCGCCCTGAGCCTTTCGGCACTGGGCATCCGTATCATCGCTCCTATTCCGGGTAAGGGAACCATCGGTATTGAAGTGCCGAACGCCAACCCGCGCATCGTATCAATGAGCTCTATATTGAACAGTAAAAAATTCCAAGACACTACATTCGAACTCCCTGTAGCCTTGGGAAAAACCATCACCAACGATGTTTTCATTGTCGACTTGGCAAAAGCTCCCCACATGCTGGTAGCTGGTGCTACAGGACAAGGTAAATCAGTAGGATTGAACGCCATCGTCACCTCCTTATTATATAAGAAACACCCTAGCGAACTGAAATTCGTCATCGTCGACCCGAAAAAAGTAGAGTTTGCCATCTATGCACCGATAGAAAAGCACTACCTTGCCAAGTTGCCCGACTCGGACAGCGCCATCATCACCGATGTAACCAAAGTGGTGCAAACCTTAAACTCGCTCTGTATCGAGATGGACACCCGCTACGACCTTTTGCAAAAAGCAGGATGCCGTAATATCAAGGAATACAACGCAAAGTTTATCAACCGCCAGCTGAACCCTGAAAACGGACACCGCTTTATGCCGTATATCGTCATCATTATCGATGAGTTCGGTGACCTGATAATGACCGCCGGCAAGGAAATCGAGCTTCCTATCTGCCGCATTGCCCAACTGGCACGTGCAGTCGGTATCCATGCCATCATCGCTACCCAACGGCCTACTACAAACATCATCACCGGAACCATCAAGGCAAACTTCCCTGCACGCGTAGCATTCCGCGTAGCATCGATGATGGACTCACGTACCATCTTAGACCGTCCTGGTGCACAACAGCTTATCGGTAAAGGCGATATGCTCTACCTGCAAGGCAACGACCCTGTACGTGTACAATGTGCCTTCGTTGATACGCCCGAAGTAGAACGTATAGTCGATTTCATCAGCCACCAACAGGGATATCCCACCGCTTTCATGCTGCCCGAAGTAGAAGACGACACAGAAGGAGGAAGCAGTGCCGACGTAGACATGAACCGGCTCGACCCACTCTTCGAAGAAGCTGCCCGCCTGCTCATCTACCACCAGCAAGGGTCCACCTCACTCATCCAACGCAAGTTCTCCATCGGATACAACCGCGCCGGACGTATCATGGACCAGTTGGAACGTGCCGGCATCGTAGGTCCTGCCAATGGAAGCAAAGCACGCGAAGTGCTCTGCATGGACGAAAACGACCTTGCCATGCGCATGAACAATTTGAAAAATTAAAACCAACCGCAGATTGCATGATTGCCCTAACCGTTCTTTCCGGCACATGCAACCTGCGGTATTCCAAAACTTCATAAATATGATGAAACGTATCTTTTTCTCCTGCTTGCTAGCCTTACTGGTATCTGTAAACCTGCAAGCCAACGAAGACACCCGTGCCCAATCCATCTTAAGCAAAGCCGCCACTGCTTACCAGAAATCCGGCGGAATAAGCATCCGGTTCGGGGGAAGCCAACAAGGAACCCTCGCCCTGAAAGGAACATGTTTCTACCTGGAATGTGGAGGCGTAAAAAGCTGGTTCGACGGAACTACCCAATGGAGTTATGTGGAACAAAACGAAGAAGTGACCGTCTCTACCCCCTCCCCCGACGAACTGCAAAGCATCAATCCATACGCTTTGATAAACTCTTACAACCGGCTTTTCCATTGCCGCTATGGAGGCAAGCATACCATACGAGGTAAAGAAGGCAACGAAATCATCCTTACCCCCCGCCAAAAAGGTGATATCGAATCGGTAGTGCTTTTCCTTTCCGAAAACTATCAGCCTCTCTATATCACCGTCAAACTGGCCAGTGGACAAACCCAAGAATTCCGCATACTCGACTATCAGACCGGAATGTCCTATACCAACGACACATTCCGTTTCGATGCGAAAAAATACCCACAGGCGGAAGTAATTGACATGCGATGAAAAAACTGTTTCCATACCCTGCACAACCAATAATCAAGACTCTTAAGGAAGGAAACGAATATATATGCACCGGCGCATGTAGCTGAATGCATAGCTTAATCCATATAGTTCCGTGTCCATACGAAACAGTTTTTTAGATTGTTTGGTCACTTCGGCAAAATACACTATCTTTGTTTCATTAAAAGAATTGAATAATCTCATTAAACCAATCAAAAGAATATGACAACAGAACATGTAAAATGCCTGATTATCGGATCAGGACCCGCCGGATATACGGCAGCTATCTATGCCGGACGCGCCAACATCGCACCGGTACTTTACGAAGGAATCCAACCCGGAGGACAACTCACCATTACGACTGAAGTGGAAAACTTTCCGGGTTATCCCGAAGGAGTGACCGGACCGGTACTGATGGATGACCTGCGCCGGCAAGCAGCCCGTTTTGGGGCAGACATCCGCTCTGGTATCATCGTCAAAGCAGACTTAAGCCAGGCTCCTTACCACTTCTGGACAGATGATGAAAAAGAAATCACCGCCGATACCGCCATCATCGCCACCGGAGCTACCGCCAAATATCTGGGACTGGAAGACGAAAAGAAATATGCAGGCATGGGGGTAAGCGCCTGCGCCACATGCGACGGCTTCTTCTACCGGAAAAAGACCGTAGCCGTAGTAGGAGGAGGCGATACCGCCTGTGAAGAGGCTATCTACCTTGCCGGACTGGCAAAACAAGTCTATCTGGTAGTACGCAAACCTTATTTACGCGCTTCCAAGATTATGCAAGAACGTGTGTTGAATCATCCTAACATCCAAGTGCTGTTCGAACACAATGCCATAGGTCTGTATGGTGAAAACGGTGTGGAAGGAATGCACGTAGTAAAACGCATGGGAGAACCCGATGAAGAGCGTTACGATGTACCTATCGACGGATTTTTCCTTGCCATCGGTCACAAACCGAATTCGGACATCTTCAAACCATGGATAAAAACTGACGAAACAGGATATATCCTGACCGAAGCAGGAACACCACGCACAGGTGTGCCGGGCGTGTTCGCCGCCGGTGATGTTGCCGATCCCCATTACCGGCAAGCCATCACTGCGGCCGGAAGCGGATGCAAAGCCGCCATAGAAACCGAACGATACCTTTCGGCCAACGGCTTGCTTTGATGCTTTTTTCACCACAGATTACACAGACAAACCACCAGAAGGCATCTGTGTAATCTGTAGCAAACTCATAAAAACTTACCACAATGAAGAACTTTTACAGAAAGACACTGATTGCCGCTTTCCTGATAGGAAGTGCGGCTACAGCATTTTCACAACAAATGCCGCCTATTCCCACCGACCCTGATGTAAGAACAGGTAAGCTGGAAAACGGACTGACTTACTACATCCGTCATAATGAACTGCCCGAAAAACAGGCAGACTTCTACATTGCACAAAAAGTAGGTTCGATTTTGGAAGAAGACAACCAGCGCGGACTGGCACACTTCCTTGAACATATGTGCTTCAATGGCACCAAGAACTTTCCGGGAAACTCACTACGCGAATACCTGGAATCCATCGGTGTAAAATTCGGTGTCAACCTGAATGCCTACACCTCCATCGATGAAACGGTATATAACATCAACGATGTACCTGTCATCCGTGAAGGCATCATCGATTCGTGCCTCCTTATCCTGCACGACTGGGCAGACGACCTCACTCTCGACCCTAAAGAAATAGATAAAGAACGCGGAGTCATCCACGAAGAATGGCGTACACGTACCGGAGCCATGATGCGTATGTACGAAACCGCTTTCCCTACCATCTTTGCAGGAAGCAAATATGCCTATCGCCTGCCTATCGGAACGATGGAAGTTGTAGACAATTTCCCTTATCAGGCGTTGCGCGACTATTATGAAAAATGGTACCGCCCCGACCAACAAGGCATTATCGTAGTAGGTGACGTGAACGTAGACCAGATAGAACAGAAAATCAAGAACCTGTTCGGTCCCATCCAAATGCCTGCCAACCCCGCAGAACGAGTACATTATCCAGTGCCCGACAATAAAGAAACCATCGTGTCCATCAACAAAGACAAGGAACAGGAAATCAACCAAGTCATGGTATTCCACAAACATGAACCTTTCCCTGCAGAAATGAAGAACACCGTAGGATACCTTGCCTATTCATTTATGGACTATGCCATCAGTCACATGCTGAACGCCCGCTTGCAAGAACTTCTACTCACTGCTACCCCACCCTTCATCAATGCCGGAGCGCAAGACATGGACTTTATCCTTGCCAAGACAAAACGGGCATTTACGGGTGTAGCCATCTGTAAAGAAGATGGAATAGAAAGCGGACTGAAAGCTCTGATGCGAGAAATCGAACGCGCACACCGATTCGGATTCACCGCCAGTGAATATGCACGGGCAAAAGCCGATTACCTGAGCAACCTGGAAAACGTGTACAACGAACGCGATAAAATGAAAAACAATCAGTTCGTAGCCCAATACGTATCTAATTTTATTGATGGAGAGCCTATCCCCAGTGTAGAATATAAATACACAATGATGAACCAGTTGGTACCCAACATCCCCTTGGAAAGTGTGAACCAACTCTACCAGCAACAGGTAAGCGACACCAACCGGGTAGTATGCCTGTTCTGCCCTGACAAGGAAGGTATGAAATATCCCACCGAGGAAAGTATCCGCAAGGTACTGGCAGAAGTAAATGCTGAAAAACTGGAACCTTATGTCGACAAGACTTCTGACGAGCCACTGATGAAAGAAAAACCGACTGGAGGCAAAGTGACAAATACAGAAAAAGGACCGTTTGAATCAACAATTCTCACATTAAGCAACGGAGTACGCGTGGTATTGAAGCCTACCAATTTCAAGGCAGATGAAATCCGGATGCAATCGTTCAGTGCTGGAGGAAACTCCCTATTCGATGATGAGGATGCCCTGCAATACGCCGTACTCGATGAAGTCGTATCTTTGGGCGGTCTGGGCAACTTCAGTGCCATCGACCTCCAAAAAATATTGGCGGGAAAAGTAGCTTCGGCATCAGCATCTGTACGTACCCTGACCGAAGCCGTAAACGGAAGTTGTGCCCCGAAAGACCTTGAAACAATGCTTCAGCTCACCTACCTGTCGTTCACCGCTCCACGCACCGACCAGGCAGCTTTCGAATCATTCAAGAACCGGCTGAAAGCTCAACTTGCCAATCAGGAAGCAAACCCGAACACGGCGTTGAGTGACACAATAACCAAAGTGTTATATGGTGATAATCCTCGTGCCGCACGCATCAAGGCCGACAAGGTAGACCAGATAGACTACGGGAAAGTAATGGAAATGTATCGCGACCGATTCAAGGATGCAAGCGACTTTACCTTCATTTTCGTGGGCAACATCGATCCTGCTACCGCTACTCCACTCATCGAGACTTATCTGGGTGGTTTGCCATCGACGGGACGTAAGGAAAACTTCCGTGACCCGAAGCTGGACATCCGCAAGGGAGAGTGGAAAAACATCTTCCACAAAGACCTGCAAACCCAAAAAGCAACCGTTATTATCGTAGAAAGCGGCACATGCGAATATACCCTGAAGAATAAACTGATGATGAGTATGCTCTCGCAACTGCTTACAATGAAATATACCGAGACCGTGCGCGAAGAAGCAGGAGCATCGTATGGCGTAAGCGTACAAGGCAACCTCAGCAAATATCCGAAGGAAGAAGCCACGCTACAAATCTTTTTTGATACCGACCCTACCAAGCGTGCCGACATGAGCCTGCTTATAGACAAAGGCATCGAAGAATTTATAGCCGGAGGCCCTAAAGCTGAAGACCTGGCTAAAGTAAAAGAATACATGCTGAAAACCTACGAAGCCAACCAGAAAGAAAACGGATACTGGATGAGCCTGCTCTACGGAAGCCTGTGGGAAGGCATGGACGGACGCACCGGATATACCGACCTGGTGAATGGCATCACAAATGCCGACCTCCAGCAATTTGCCAAGACATTAATGGCACAAAAGAACCGCATCGAAGTGAGCATGACTTCGGGCGATACCAATTAAAACCGGATGCCTATGTCACTCTACTCCGATATCCGACGCATACAGAAACTTGACGAAAAGCGGAATCCGATGTTCGAGAAAAACCGCTTCGCCAAAGTAATGATTTATATCGGAATTGCATTTTGGGCAGCATACCTCGTTTTCTTCGGGGTATTGCTGCCCGCTGCTTTTTCCGACAGTTTTCCCAACATGGAACCTTATCACATCTTGAACAAAGGTTTGCTCATTGTCTTGGTCCTCGATTTTCTGATAAGGTTTCTGTTCCCTACTCCAGTACAGGAAATCAAGCCCTTCCTCTTGCTTCCTATACCCAAAAAGAAAGTGATGGCCGCACTCCTTCTGCGAGAAGCCGCCAACCCGTTCAATCTGTTCTGGCTCTTCTTGTTCATCCCCTTTGCCCTGCTTAGCGTCACCCGTTTCTACGGACTGGCAGGAGTGCTGGGATATGCTTTCGGCATTTGGCTGCTCACCGTGGCAAACAGCTATTGGAGCATGCTCATCCGGGTATTGAAGCGTCAGAAATTTGTCTACATCTGCTGGTGCCTGCCTGTTTATGGCATCTTTGCCCTACTTGAGTTCTTACCCGGCACACACTGGGTAAGCACTTTCACGATGAATTTAGGTGAAGCCTTTATCCTGTGGAATCCGCTTGCCTTCATCGGCGCCCTGATACTGGCAGGTATGCTGGGTATGCTTAACCGCAAAGTGCAGCTACACCTTATTTACAACGAACTTTCCCGCGTAGAAGATACCCGCCTCAAACACATCAGCGACTATAGCTTCCTTGACCGTTACGGAAATGTAGGCGATTATATCCGGCTCGAACTGAAGATGCTCGTCCGGAACAAGACCCCCCGAAGCCAGTTCTGGAGTTTCACCATACTGACGGTGCTCTTTGCACTGGCACTGACTTTCGAAGTATATGGAGACGGACTCATGAACGATTTTATTTGCCTGTATTGTTATTGCGTAATGGGACTTTCTACCCTGATACAGACGATGGCAATAGAAGGGAACTACATCGACGGGCTGATGGTTCGCCGGGAAAGTATTTATAATATGCTTTGTGCCAAATACTACGTACAATGTGCCCTTCTTATCATCCCCTTTGTATGCTGCCTGATACCGGTATTCAGAGGAAGCATCTCCTTGCTCATGTCGGTGACTTACCTGATTTTTACAGCAGGCGTCATCTTCCCCGGTGTGATGCAAATGGCGGTGTACAATGACAAGACGGCCCCTCTCAATATGGGACTGATGGGCAAACGCCAAGGCAACAATGCCTATCAAACCGTTATACTGGTCGCTTCGTTCACCCTGCCACTGGTTATCTATAAAGGACTGGAACTGGCATTGGGGGCAACGACAAGTTACATTGTGATGTGCACCATGGGCATAATCGGATTTGTTACCCACCCTCACTGGATACGCAACATCTACATACGATTCATGGCACGGCGCTACCGGAACATGGAAGGATTCAGGAATACAAGATAAAAACAATCAGAAAACTTCAAACTCATAAAATGGATATAACAATCAACCATCTGAAGAAAATATATGGCAAGCGTACCGTGCTTGACGTAGACGACTATACCATACACAGTGGAGAAATCCTCGGACTGGTGGGCAACAATGGAGCCGGAAAAACCACTCTCTTCCGGCTTATCCTGGACCTGCTGAAAGCAGACGAAGGAAATGTTTACATCGGTGAAACCGAAGTGAACCAAAGCGAAGCATGGAAAGACACAACCGGTGCCTATATGGACGAAAGTTTCCTTATCGATTACCTCACGCCCGAAGAATATTTCTACTTTGTGGGCAAGATGTGTAACCTTGACAAGACAACCGTAGACCAGCGTCTGGTACCCTACGAACGCTTTATGAACGGAGAAATACTGGGACAGAAGAAACTTATCCGGAACCTCTCGGCGGGCAACAAGCAAAAAGTGGGCATCCTTGCCGCATTGCTCAACCAACCGCAACTCCTGATACTGGACGAACCCTTTAATTTTCTCGACCCCAGTTCACAATCGGCATTGAAACACCTGCTCCATACCTACAACCAGGAAACAGGAGCCACCATCCTCGTATCAAGCCACAACCTGACACACACCATCGAAATCAGTACCCGCATCGCCCTGCTGGAACACGGAAAAATCATCCGCGACATTACTCCCATCAATGATGAAGCCAAGCAGGAACTGGAAAACTATTTTGAAATCGAGACACAGGAATAAACAACATGCTCTCTGTAAAAGAAGGCTACCCTATCGGAAAAGGATAAACTTCTTTTGCAGAGAGAATACTGGTATGCTTTCTATTCCAAAATAGTGTTACGATTCCGTTTTATTCTACTATAATTAGTTATTATTACTCGAAAAAACCGAGCCTTCCACGTCTCTGTATTTGTATTTTCATTACATTTGTTTCCCAATAAATAAAGGAAACATGACCAAACATATCCATATACTCATCGGGACAATCCTGCTCATCCTCCTGTCCGCATGCGGTACACGTGCTCCACACTACAATTATCGCGAACTGGCACAAGCTGCCATCCGGCTGGATATGGACATCGCAATGGATGACAACCATTCCTTGTACGTGGAAGCCGCAAAATGGATAGGCGTACCTTATCGGTCCGGAGGGACTTCGCGAAGGGGAGTAGATTGTTCGGGACTAACCTACAACATTTACCGCAAGGTATACCGCAAACGGCTGGAACGGAACTCGGACGAACAACGCAAAGAAAACTGCCACAAAATACGCAAAGGAAAACTGCGTGAAGGAGACTTGGTATTCTTCCACAACGGACGCAATAAACGTCGCGCCACCCATGTAGGCATTTACCTGAAAAACAACCGATTCATCCATGCCAGCTCCAGCCAAGGAGTTATTGTAAGCGAACTGGATGAACCCTATTACCAGAAATGCTGGATGCAGGGAGGAAGAGTACGTTGAAAAAACAAAAAGCAAAATGAGGAACGAAGAATGGAACATCAAGTGGAAAGTACTGACTCTTGTCATACTCTTATCAAGTGAGGCATTTCCTCTGGCTGCCCAAACGCAGGAAAAGAATAAGGAAATCCGCCTGAATGAAGAAGCGGTACGGATGATACAGTTTGACTTTAGCGGCATCGAAAAACCGCAAGAAGAACTGAAAACACATCCGATGAACCAACCCTGGATGGAATTTAAGAAAGACCTGCGCATACCGCGAAGCCTTATCGACACTACGAAAGTAAAGAAACCCACAGGATACATCCGTGCCGAACCTTATACCATATGGACACGCTTTGGCGAGGACCCCGTGTATGATGTGCTGGTACTGGGACGCCCAAAAAAATGGACCATCCACTGGGAGCTCAACCCAGGTGCCGTTTCGCCGGAAGAATACGGGCAAAGTCTTGCGCCAGGGACGGGCATGATGTACGACCGTGCTTCCGGACGTGTCGGAGGCTCTTTAGGTGCCGGAGCTGTTATCGGAGGATTAGATTTCATCGGATTCATATACAACAACCTTACACCTCACGGACGGATGCTGAAACACAACCGTAAACATGCCAATGCCTGGAAAACCTACAAGAATTATCGCCCTACACGTGAGGACAGCCTGAAATTTCCTACTTATTACCGCTTACTACCCGTCTATGCACCGGCAGACAGCGATACCCTTACACACACAGTTCAGGCGGATACCCTTCCGAAAGCAGCCACACCTGCACAAACTCCCGATACAGACCGGTTTTCCAAATACATCCGCCAGCGACAAAGAGAAGACTCCATACGCCGGCAGGAGTATTTCCGCAAAGATAAAATACGAGGAAATTCGTACGACATAGAAAAACAAAACCGACGTTTGCGCGAACGTCAGGAATAATGCGATTTCAAGGAAGGAAATAACCGGCTAGCCTTTACGCCAACGAACCAAGACATAAAGAATGACAGGCGCACCCAGCACAGGAGTGACGGCACCCAAAGGAAGAATGCCACGCTCGCCAGGCAAAAGGCAAAGCAAGTTGCACAAAAGCGCCACGGCACATCCCGCCAGCAAGGTCACAGGAAGAAGAGAGCGGTGATTAGACGTACCCAATAACATACGCGCCACATGAGGAACGGCAAGCCCGATGAAAGCGATAGGACCGCAAAATGCCGTGACCACCGCCGTAAGCAAACCGGCTATCACCAGTAATATACCCCGGACACGGCGTACACGAATACCTAAATTTTCAGCATAACGGGGACCTAACAACAATGCATTCAAGGGTTTCACCATCAACAAGGCGGCCAGCAAGCCCATAAGGGCTATGAACGAAAAAGCGGGCAACTGGACCGAAGACACACCGCCAAAACTTCCCAATCCCCAAATAACAAAAGAATGCACCCCTTCATCGGTAGCAAAGAAATTCAGCAAAGAAATGGCAGACGATGCCAGATAGCCTATCATTATGCCTGCGATGAGCAACATCACATTGCTACGCACCAGCACCGAAAGAAAAAGTACAGCCGACATCACCACCATTGCCCCCACAAAAGCACCCGCCACCATCGAAAGAAAACCCGAAAGCACAAACTGACCTGCCACAATACTCCCGCCGCCTGCCAACAATACCAATGCTACCCCCAAACTGGCTCCGGAACTGATGCCCAAGACCGATGAATCGGCAAGCGGATTATTGAACACGGTCTGCAAAATCAATCCAGATACCGCCAATGCGGCACCACAAAGCAAAGCGGTGATACATTGAGGCACACGCGACTCCAATACGATAAAACTCCACCCTGCATCGGCAGAAGTATCCCCCAGCAGGATAGAGGTAACGGCAGAGGAAGGAATCGGGACCGAACCTACATAAACGGATGCCACCGCCAACGCCAACACCGATGCGGCAAGTAACACGACATAGAGAATGCTCTTCTTCATACGTTTATTCAAGGGGCGTGAAATAACGCGGCTGGTAATCCGGAAACAAGCCGGGATGAAAAACGGCTATCAGGTCTTTCAGCACATATTCGGGATGGAAAGGAGACTCTTCATAATACGGTATGCGCCCGGTATTACATCCGTAAACCGTCTTCCGGCGGAACGCATCAAAACCCGTGTATGGCCGATAGTCCTGCTCCAGCCCGGCATAGGTCTTGTCGTGCGACTGGTTATACTTAATGAGCCAGAAATCAGCATGGCGGGCACGGTCGTACACGGTTTCAAACGATAAGGGCACCGAACCACTCTCGCTGATATAGCCGAATACATAACGCGCACCGGCATCGGCATAGAGCTGACCGGTCGTACTCTTGCCTCCCGGCACATACCATGCCGAGCCTTGCTTCAACTCGGCAAACACCAGAGGCTTCTCTTCCACCTGTTCCACCGACCGCCGCAAAGCCTCATACTCCCGCTCTACCTGTGAAAACAAAGAATCGGCTTCCTGCTCCTTCCCCACCAGCATCCCATAAAAACGCATCCATTCGGCACGTCCCAACGGTGAGGTCTCCATATAGTCGGCACATTCTATCAACGGGACATCCAGTTGCCCGATACGCCCGTATGAACCATTCTCGAAAGGTGAAAGCAAGATACCGTCGGGATGCAAGGCAATAACCCGCTCAACGTCGGGACTCATACTGCTCCCTACATCCGCCACCCTGCCGGCACGCACACGCTCATGAATTTGAGGCATACGGATATACGACAAGTCGCACACTCCACTCACCGCATCCAGTGCCTGCAATTCTCCGAACAAGCTGCAATGCACCGACGAATAAACCAGCATCCGCTCTAAAGGAATACGCACCACCGTGCCCTCGGGCAATCCTTCGGGCAATACCCGATGCTTGTCCACCAGCAGATAGGTGTGCAGGATACGCGTAGAATCCCAAGGATTGCGCACCGTAACTTGCGTAAACATCTCATGCTTCACAACGGTAAGATAGCGCGCGTATGCCATCTGCAAGGTATCGCCTTCCTCGGATAGCTGCGCTTGCATATACCGCCTTCCACCGCAAGCCGAAAGCAGGAATGTGCATGCGATAATCCACAAAGACAGGTTCACCCACCATTGTTTCTTCATTTTCTTATTCATCATATACAGTAGATAGAAGAAGTTAGAAGGAGGTATGCCTTCGGCAGGAGTTAAAGGCAAATAGTCCTGCTAGGACTTCCATGAACAAAAGTATTGGCTTCTAACTCCTTTTAACTCCTTGAAATAACTCCCTTTTTACTCCTTGCCGGCTAAATGCCGGCATTCATTCTATTTATAACTTCCGGATCATCCGGCGGCAACGCTCCAATGTTTTCCCGCTTACAGGATGTTTTTTGGTGCCTCCCACTTCGAGCGTGGCGCTGATCTTAAAGCCACTCCAACGGAGGATTTCGCGCAATGCACGAATGGTGCCACGACTCTGGCGGAAAAAAACATTAAATGGAAAAGGAGTGGTGCACGTGCTGAGCAGCATAGCCCGTTTACCCTTGTGCAAAGGCTGGGGAATACCTTGCAAACTCTCGCCCATCATCCCATACACCAGCCGGTCGAACAACACCTTCAGCGTACCTGGCATATTGCCCCAATAGCAAGGAGCCCCGATAACCAGTACATCGCATGCTCCGATGAGCTGAAGCACACGCTGGGCATCGTCTTCAGGCAGTACGCATGCCTGCTTTGTGCGACACACCATGCATCCCTTACAAGGCACGACATGCAAATCGGAAACACGGACCGACATGACCTGCATCCCTGCCTTTACGGCTTCTTCTTCCATCGCGCCCAACATACGGGATATGTTCCCCTTCGGGCGGGGACTGGCATTGAGTATCAGCACATTCATACAACTATGCTTTTACCGTACGCAACGCCTTGCACAACTGGTCGGGACATGAAGTGGGTTTCGAACCGCACCGGATACCTTCCAGCCGGGCTATCACTTCGCTCACGGGCATCCCTTTCACCAGGGCACTGATGCCTTGCAGATTACCGTTGCATCCTCCGGTATAGCGCACGTCTTTCACGATTCCGTCTTCCACTTCTACCTCGATGCGCGTACTGCAAGTGCCCTCCGTCTGATAATCAATTCTCATAATCCAGCTTCTCCTAATAAAGATTATTCTAAGTAAGTGTGCAAAATTAAATGATATTATCAGAAACACAGATTTCCGCAGATTAGCGCAGATTAAGAACAAATATTAGAATAATAATCCGCGAAAATCTGCGTTAATCTGCGTTTCTGAGCCGACACATTATATCAACTAATTCTCAACATCTACTAATTAAACAATCCGTGTAATCTGTGGTGAAAAAAAATCATTCTTCTTCGGGCTTCATATTGGTATATACCGTCTGCACATCGTCGAACTCTTCCAGGCGTTCCACCATTTTGTTGATGGTTTCGCGCTGTTCGGGAGTCACATCCTTCAGGTCGTTCGGAATATAAGTAAATTCACCTCCTACATCCTCAAACCCGCACTCTTCCAAATGCTTCTGGATGGCAGCATAGCTCTTCGGGTCACCATAAATCGTGATAGTGCCTTCTTCGGGGTCTTCATCATATTCATCGTCTACATCGTAATCGATGAGGTCGAGAATCAGTTCTTCCATATCCAGCCCGTCTTTCTTCTTGAAAGTGAACACACACTTGTGGTCGAACAAGAAAGCCAGCGAACCGGTCGTACCCAAGTTTCCGCCGAACTTGTTGAATACCGAACGCACATCGGCAACGGTACGGGTAGTATTGTCGGTCAACGTATCGACGAAGATAGCCACCCCGTGCGGGCCGTATCCTTCGTAAGTCATTCCCTTGTACTCGCTCTGGTCCTTGCCCATCGCGTTTTTGATGGCACGCTCGATGTTGTCTTTCGGCATGTTCTCACGCTTGCAGGTAGCGATGACCGAACGCAAGGTCGGGTTGTTTTCGGGTTCCGGTCCGCCCGCCTTTACGGCAATGGCGATTTGTTTTCCCAGACGAGTAAATGTTTTGGCCATGTGGCCCCATCTTTTCAGTTTTGTAGCTTTTCTATATTCAAACGCTCTTCCCATTGGATTATATATTTTAAATGTTGTTGTTTTTTTAAGGGACTAGGTAACTAGGGACTAGGGGACTGGGTTTAGATAGTTCTATACCCTGCACGGTATGAATTTGTACACTTCCTTGAACATTTCGTACCGTTTCTGTAGAGACGATGTGCACATCGTCTCTACTACATGGCATATACAAAATGCACAAATTAATGCGCGAGAAGTATAAGTATTCAGAACCTTGTCACCTTGTCAACTTGTTACCTAAAAAATTTATCTCAATTTCGCTCCCAGCTTTGTTTCCAGGTTCTGCACCAGCTTGTTCATGAGCTTGTCTATCTGCTTGTCGTTCAGCGTGGCGTTTTCGTCCTGCAGGGTGAAGCTCACCGCGTAACTCTTCTTTCCGGCTTCGAGGTTCTTGCCTTCGTACACATCGAAAAGCTCTACGCGCTTCAAGAGCTTCTTGTCGGTCTCGTAGGCGATTTTCTCGATTTCGGCAAATTGCACCTGCTTGTCGAGCAAGAGCGCCAGGTCGCGCTTCACGGCAGGATACTTGGAAATGTCCTTGTAAGTCACCGCGTTGTTCTTGACCGCCTTCATCAGCTCCCTCCAGTTCAGGTCGGCATAATACACTTCGTTCTCGATATCGAACCTCTTCAGGAGCTTCTTGTGCAGGATGCCGAGCGTAGCCAGCAACTTTCCGCCACGGGTATGCACCGACATGGCGGCGGCATAGATGTCATCGCTCAAGGTGCCGAACACCAGCGCGCCGAAGTTCACGCCCAGACGGCGCAGGATGTTCAGCACGTATGCCTTCAGCTCGTACACCGACGAGTCCTCATCGGCGTGCGCCCACGAGTTGCTTACCCGCTTGCCGGTCACCCACAAGCCCATGTGCAGTTCTTCGGAGTAAGGCGCGAGCGCTTTTTCAGGGTTCCGCTTTCCGGCATTATAATGATAGCAATTGCCGAACTCGAAGAACTTCAGGTCGGCATTCTTGCGGTTGGCGTTGTGCTCGATGCTTTCCAGCCCGCCGAACAGAAGGGTGCCGCGCAATACGTTCAGGTCGTTGCTCAACGGATTCATCAGCCGCACCAGGTTTTCGGGCTTATACGTTTCCAGCCCTTCGTAATACGAAGCGGAGGTGAGCGAGTTGTTCAGGATTTCGTTGAACCCGCATCCCACCAGCTGCTCCGACACGAGGTTCTGGAGCTTCACCGACTTGTCTTCGGCTCCTTCCACGCTCAGGCACGCCTTTACCGAAGTGGGGATTTCCACATTGTTGTATCCGTAGATGCGCAGGATGTCTTCCACCACGTCGCACGGACGCTGCACGTCCACACGGTAAGGAGGCACCACCAGCGAAAGCCCTTCTCCGGTCTCGCCCGTGATTTCCATTTCCAGGCTCGAAACGATGCGCTTTATCACCCCGGCAGGGATTTCCTTGCCAATCAGCGAACGGACATACGCATACGGAAGCTCTACCGGGAAGCCGGCTATCGGGCTGGGATAGTTATCCTTGATTTCACAAGCGATTTCACCTCCCGCAAGCTCTTTCGCCAGGATAGCCGCCTCTTTCAGGGCATAAATCACGCCGTTCGGGTCGATGCCCCGTTCGAAACGGAACGAAGAATCGGTGCTCAGCCCTTGGCGGCGTGCGGTCTTGCGCACCCACGTAGGATGGAAATAAGCGCTTTCGAAGAACACGTTGCGGGTCTCTTCGGTAGTGCCCGAATCGAGTCCGCCGAACACGCCCGCGATGCACATCGGCTCTTCGGCGTTGCATATCATCAGGTCGCGGTCCGAAAGCTTGTGTTCCACGCCGTCCAGCGTCACAAACGGAGTGCCTTCCGCCACGGTCTTCACCACAATCTTGCCACCCTTTATCTTGTCGGCGTCGAAGCAGTGCATCGGCTGGCCGTAAGCGTGCAGGATGTAGTTGGTGATGTCCACAATGTTGTTAATCGGACGCAAGCCGATGGCTTTCAGCTTCGCCTGGAGCCATTCGGGGCTTTCCTTCACCGTGACGTTCTTTACCACCACGCCGGCATAGCGCGGGCAAGCCTCGGTGTTCTCTACCACCACGTCGATGTCCAGGTCGTGATTGTCTACCGCAAACGCCTCTACCGAAGGGCGCTTCAGTTCCGCCTCATGCCCGTTCTGCACGAGCCAGGCGTACAGGTCGCGCGCCACGCCGTAGTGCGAGCAGGCATCCGCGCGGTTAGGCGTAATGTCCACCTCCAGCACGTAGTCGCTCTTCACGTTGTAGTAATCCTTGGCAAGCGTGCCCGGCTCCACGTCATCGGGCAGCACGATAATGCCCTCGTGACTGGTTCCGATGCCGATTTCGTCTTCGGCACAAATCATGCCGTTCGATTCCACGCCCCGGAGTTTCGATTTCTTTATGGTGAAACACTCGTCTCCGTCATACAGCTTGGTGCCCAAGGTAGCTACCACCACCTTTTGCCCTGCGGCTACGTTCGACGCCCCGCATACAATCTGCACGGGGTCGCCCTGCCCCAAGTCGACCGTCGTAATGTGCATGTGGTCGGAATTGGGATGCGGCTCGCAGGTCAGCACTTTTCCGATGACCAAGCCTTCCAGCCCTCCTTTAATCGACTGGACTTCTTCCACTTCGCCTGTTTCCAGCCCGATAGAGGTAAGCGCCGCCGCCACCTGTTCGGGGGTCAAGTCGAAGTTGACGTATTCTTTTAGCCAGTTATACGAAATATTCATATTAAGTATGTTTTGATGTTTTCCTTGTTTTTGATGCGCAAAGTTACAATAAATCTATGAAAAACCATACAAAATTTAAGGACATCAACGAAAATATTCGGTTTTTACGGTGCACAAGAAGATGCGGAAACCTATTTTCTGAAACGCAGATTCACGCGGATTTCCGCAGACTATTTTCATTTGCGCCGCTTTTTTCATTCAAATCCACCGGAAAAAGGCCTATATTTTTGTACCTTTGCGCCCCGAAAACGGATGCGCGGAACGCTGATTCACGCAAACATCCCTACATGAATAAAAAATACAATCTGCGGAAATCCGCGTGAATCCGCGTTTCAAAAAAACCGTAAATCGTAAATAATAAAAACCGTAAATAAACAACATGTCCAACGCATTGATAACCATTTTCTTGGGAGGCGGCATCGGGAGCGTGATGCGCTTCGGGGTGCAGGCGGTGATGAACGGGCGCATCCCTCCTCTTTTCTTCCCGTGGGCTACGCTCGGCGTCAACGTGGCGGGAAGCTTCCTCATCGGGCTGTTCTACGCCCTCTCCGCCCGCTTCGGCTTCTCCGACGAGACACGGCTTTTCCTCACCACGGGGCTTTGCGGAGGGTTCACCACCTTCTCCACCTTCAGCCAAGAGAGCCTGACGCTGCTCCGCCAGGGGCATTACGCCGCCTTCGCGCTCT
This sequence comes from Bacteroides sp. An19, assembly GCF_002160215.1. Taxonomy (NCBI): domain Bacteria; kingdom Pseudomonadati; phylum Bacteroidota; class Bacteroidia; order Bacteroidales; family Bacteroidaceae; genus Bacteroides; species Bacteroides sp. An19. Next base: position 68,495 of record NZ_NFKD01000004.1, read on the forward strand.
ACACCCTTGCCAGCGTGGCGGCAGGCATTGCCGCGGCACTTGCCGGAGGGTGGGTAGGGAAAGCCCACGTATAGACGACCTTGTTTCAACCAAGGTCATCCCACGGGACAGGGTAATTTGAAATTACCTCGTCTCAGAGATGAGGTAGTTTGAAACAACCTCATCCCACGTACATGAGGCCGGTTGAAACGACCTCGTCTTACGTGCGGATGCAAGAGGAGGATTTATCCGATAAACACCCCTGCGCACGGCATGGTTTCAACTCATATCTCAGAGACGACCTGCTTTCAAGGTAGGTCGTTGTTGTCTTGCGCAGAGACCCCCTCTGTCAAACATACACCGTCTCAGCACGTATGTCGGTATGGAGAGGGGAATAGTGAGGGAGGATTCACTCCACAAAGATACGAAAAATTTTCAATTGGCAATGGATATTAGGCAATGGACAATGGAAATTTGACAATCGGCAATTATTTTTTTTGGCAAGTTATACTTAAACCGCTGAAATGCAACTATTTGCACAGGCGCGCGGAGCTATATATACCGGGCTTTGCATATAGATGCGTGATATATGCAAGATATAAGCATAATGATGACAATGACAAATGACAAATGACAATTAACTTTTTCCGGAAAAATTGCCTTAATGGCAGGTGAGCGACATTATAAATTATATTATATATATATTATAATATATATATAATATAATTTAATTTACAATTCTCTTTTCTTCTTCGTGGTGCGTTACATCACTTTGTTAATTGTCATTTGTCATTTGTCATTGTCACGATAATACAAGCATAGAAATAACATTTTCACATCTTATACAATTCTCATTTTCAGCAATATAGATAGAAAAACGATAATCAGTTAACAGATTTTTACGCCCACCTGTTCCAAATCCATTGCCACATGGAAAAGATTTCTTACCTTTGCAGAGGAGAGAGGGAGGAACATTATAGGCAACAAGGCTTTTTATAGGCAACAAGGCTTTTATAGGTAACAAGGTACCAGTTGACAAGTTTTGAATTGCCTTGTAGGGGCGTATCGCATACGCCCGAATGCGTCAACTAATCCACATGGATGTTTTCAGGGCGTATGCGATACGCCCCTACACAAAAAACAAATTATGGAGAAGGAACGAATCATCGAAATTACGTCGCTGGAGCAGCCGGGGGTGGAGCTGTTCGGCGCACTGACCGAGGCACAACTGCGCAACCGGCTGGAACCGGAGAAGGGCGTGTTCATCGCCGAAAGCCCAAAAGTAATCCGCGTGGCGCTGGACGCGGGCTACGAGCCGCTGGCGCTGCTGTGCGAGCGGAAGCACCTTGCGGGCGACGCCGCCGACATCCTTGCCCGATGCCCGGACATACCCGTCTACACCGGCGGACGCGAGCTGCTCGCCCGGCTTACGGGCTATACCCTGACACGCGGCGTGCTCTGCGCCATGCGCCGGCCGCCGGTGAAAAGCGTGGAAGAAGTATGCGGCGGGGCACGGCGCATCGTGGTGATTCACGGGGTGACCGACACGACCAACATCGGCGCCATCTTCCGCTCTGCCGCCGCATTGGGCATCGACGGGGTGCTGCTCACCCCCGACTCGTGCGACCCGCTGAACCGCCGTGCCGTGCGTGTCTCGATGGGTTCGGTGTTCCTCATTCCGTGGACGTGGGCCGACGCTCCCCTCGCCGCCCTGCACCGCCTGGGCTTCCGCACCGCCGCCCTGGCACTCTCGGATGACTCCGTCCCGCTCGACACGCCTGCCCTCAAGCAAGAGCCGCGGCTGGCACTGGTGATGGGCACCGAAGGCGACGGGCTTCCGCACGCCACCATCGCCGAAGCCGACTACACGGTGCGCATCCCGATGGCGCACGGGGTGGACTCGCTCAACGTGGCGGCAGCATCCGCCGTAGCGTTCTGGGAGCTGCGGACGATTTGAATTTACGATTTGGCGATTTACAATTTACGATTTTGCGATTTTTGAAACGCAGATTTTCGCAGCTCACACTTTAAATGATTTAGAAGCTGTGCGGGATATAAAAAAAGAAGTCCTCTTTACCCTGCAATACCGGCAAATTTTCGTACCTTTGCACCGGAAACAGACTAACGCATAAACTTCAACACATATCGAATATGGCACTGGTAAACGAACATTTCCTGAAATTGCCGAACAACTACTTCTTCTCCGACCTGGAAAAGAAAGTCAACTTGTTCAAGGTGACCCATCCCAAAGCCGACCTTATCCGGCTGGGTACAGGAGATGTCACCCTGCCCCTTCCACAGGCGTGCACCGAGGCAATGCACCGCGCTGTCGACGAACTGGCACACGCCGCCACCTTCCGCGGCTACGGGCCCGAAGAAGGATACCCGTTCCTTATCGATGCCATCATCAAACACGATTATGCGCCACGCGGCGTGCACCTGGAACGCAGCGAAATCTTTGTGAGCGACGGGAGCAAAAGCGACACAGGACACATCGGCGACATCCTTCGCCACGACAACAGCATCGGAGTGACCGACCCTATCTATCCTGCCTACATCGACTCGAACGTATCGTGCGGACGCGCAGGCGAGCTTTTGGCGGGAGGGAAATGGAGCAATGTAATTTATATGCCCTGCCTGCCAGAAAACAATTTCATCCCTCCCATCCCCGACCATCGTGTCGATATTATTTACTTATGCTACCCGAACAACCCTACCGGTACCGTGCTGGACAAATCCGAACTGAAAAAATGGGTGAACTACGCCCTCGAAAACGATACCCTCATCATCTTCGACGGTGCCTACGAAGCCTATATCCAACACGCCGGCATCCCTCACTCCATCTATGAGATAAAGGGAGCACGCAAAGTAGCTATCGAGATGCGCAGCTTTTCGAAAACAGCCGGTTTTACAGGTGTGAGATGTGGCTACACGGTTATCCCGAAAGAAGTGACCGGAGGCACACTGGCAGGGAAACGCATCCCCCTGGGCCCCCTGTGGAAACGGCACCAGGAAACGGTATTCAACGGCACCTCCTACATCACCCAGCGTGGAGCGGAAGCCATCTATACCCCCGAAGGGAAAGAACAGGTAAAAGCCCATATCCAATATTACATGAACAACGCCCGCATCATGAAGCATGCACTTACCAGCATCGGGCTGAAAAACACCGGAGGCGAAGACGCGCCCTACCTGTGGGTCAAAGCTCCCGACGGAATGTCATCGTGGAAGTTCTTCGAAAAACTACTGTACGAAGCGCAGGTGGTGACCACTCCGGGGGTAGGTTTCGGCCCAAGCGGGGAAGGCTACCTGAGACTGACCGCCTTCGGCGAAAAAGAACGCATCCAAGAGGCGATGCAACGCCTGTGCAGATGCCTGTAACCGGAATTTCATCAAACAGAACATAAACAAGAAACAACAGAGGTAATTATTATGTCAAAACTAAGATTCAGAGTAGTAGAAAAAGCTTTTCATAAAAAGCCGGTCGAAGTGGTCCCTCCATCGGAACGCCCCAGCGAATATTTCGGCAAATACGTGTTCAACCGTGAAAAGATGTTCAAGTACCTGCCCAGCAAGGTGTATGCCAAACTGACAGACGTCATCGACAACGGTGCGGCGCTCGACCGCAGCATCGCCGACGAGGTGGCGGCAGGAATGAAGAAATGGGCCATCGAGCTGGGTGTCACCCACTACACGCACTGGTTCCAGCCCCTGACCGAAGGTACGGCGGAAAAGCACGACGCCTTCGTGGAACACGATGGCAAAGGCGGCATGCTGGAAGAATTTTCGGGCAAACTACTGGTACAGCAGGAAGCCGACGGCTCATCGTTCCCCAACGGAGGCGTGCGTAACACGTTCGAAGCCCGCGGATATAGCGCCTGGGACCCCTCGTCGCCAGTTTTCGTGGTAGGCGACACCTTGTGCATCCCCACCGTCTTCATCGCCTATACGGGCGAGTCGCTCGACTACAAGGCACCGCTTCTGAAATCTATACAGGCGGTCAACAAATCGGCACTGGATGTCATGCACTACTTCGACCCTTCGGTGAGAAAAATCATCACCTACCTGGGCTGGGAGCAGGAATACTTCCTGGTAGACGAAGGACTGTATGCCGCACGCCCTGACTTGCTGCTGACCGGCCGCACCCTGATGGGCCACGAGGCTTCGAAGAACCAGCAGCTGGAAGACCACTATTTCGGTGCCATCCCGCCCCGCGTGGCCGCTTTCATGAAAGACCTCGAAATCCAGGCACTGGAACTGGGCATCCCCGTCAAGACCCGCCACAACGAGGTGGCTCCCAACCAGTTCGAGCTGGCTCCCATCTATGAGGAATGCAACCTCGCCGTAGACCATAACATGCTCATTATGTCGCTGATGCGCAAAGTGGCACGCAACCATGGTTTCCGCGTGCTGCTCCACGAAAAACCCTTCAAGGGCATTAACGGCTCTGGCAAGCACAACAACTGGTCGCTGGGTGCCGACAACGGCACATTGCTGATGGCTCCGGGCAAAACTCCCGAAGAAAACCTGCGCTTCATCACCTTCATCGTCAATACGCTGATGGCGGTATATCACCACAACGGCTTGCTGAAAGCCTCTATCATGAGCGCTACCAACGCGCATCGCCTGGGAGCACACGAAGCACCTCCGGCAATCATCTCCTCCTTCCTCGGCACACAACTGAGCAAGGTGCTCGACCACCTGGAAGAAAGTACCAACAGCGACCTGATAGCCCTGGGCGACAAACAGAGCATGCGCCTGGATATCCCGCAAATCCCCGAACTGCTCATCGACAATACCGACCGTAACCGCACCTCGCCGTTTGCCTTCACCGGCAACCGCTTCGAATTCCGTGCACCGGGCTCGGAAGCCAACTGTGCCAGCGCAATGATTGCCCTGAACACCGCCGTGGCAGAGCAGCTCATCCAATTCAAAAAAGACGTAGACAAACTGATAGAAGACGGCGAACCGAAAATCTCCGCCATCATCGAGGTGGTGCGCCGCTACATCAAGGAGTGCAAGCCCATCCGTTTTGACGGCAACGGCTACAGCGAAGAATGGAAAGCCGAAGCGGCACGCCGCGGACTGGATTGCGAAACCAGCTGCCCGCTCATCTTCGATAATTACCTGAAACCGGAAACCATCCGGATGTTCGAATCGACCGGCGTGATGAACCGTAAGGAGCTGGCGGCACGCAACGAAGTGAAATGGGAAATGTACACCAAGAAAATACAGATTGAGGCACGCGTGTTGGGCGATCTGGTGATGAACCACGTGGTACCCGTCGCCATCGAATACCAGACCAAACTGATAGACAATGCCTATAAGATGAAGTCGCTCTTCGATGCCGACGAAGCCACCCGCCTCTCATCCGAAAACATCGCCATCATCAAACAGATAGCCGAACACACCGGATACATCAAGGAGCACGTGGACGCAATGGTGGAAGCCCGCAAAGTAGCAAACAAAATCACCGGCGAACGCGAAAAGGCTATCGCCTATCACGATACCATCGCCCCCATGCTGGAGCAGATACGCTACCACATCGACAAGCTGGAACTGATTGTGGACGACCAGATGTGGACGCTCCCGAAATACCGTGAACTGCTATTCGTAAGATAATCTCTTTAAGGTGACTAGGTACTAGGTACTAGGTGACTAGGTACTAGGTACTAGGTGACGAGGTACTAGGTGACGAGGTACTAGATACCATTAGCAAAACTATTCAGAACCTTGTCACCTAGTCAACTTGTCACCTAGTCAACTTGTCACCTAGTACCTAGTCGCCTAGTCACCTTGTCAACTATAAAACAGACCAAAATGGAATGGTTATACGATTTGTTTTTTGAGCAGACTGCCCTACAGGCGGTTATCATCATTTCCCTGATTATCTCCACAGGGCTTGCCTTGGGGAAAATACATGTTTGCGGCATCTCGTTAGGGGTGACATTCGTGTTTTTCATGGGTATCCTTGCCGGTCATTCAGGACTTGCCATCAATCCCCAGATGCTGAACTATGCCGAAAGTTTCGGACTGGTATTATTTGTTTATGCACTGGGGCTGCAGGTCGGACCGGGATTCTTCAGTTCCCTACGCCAGGGTGGATGCCAACTGAACCTGCTGGGACTGGGGGTCATCTTACTGGGCACGATAATGGCAATCGTGCTGACCTTGTTCACCCCCATCTCGATGTCGGACATGGTGGGAATCCTTTGCGGAGCCACCACAAACACACCGGCACTGGGAGCTGCACAACAAACATTGAAACAACTGGGCGAACCTACCAGCGGTGCCGCACTGAGCTGTGCCGTCACCTACCCGCTGGGAGTGGTAGGAGTGATTCTTGCCATCGTAGCGGTAAGGAAACTGTTCGTACGCCCTTCCGATATGGAAGAGCATCCGCACGACGACCCTAACCACACCTATATCGGTACCTATCAGGTACACAATCCTGCCATCTTCGGCAAAAGCATCCACGAACTGGTGCATATGGGTTATTCCAAGTTTGTCATCTCCCGCCTGTGGCGCGACGGACAGGTGTGTATTCCCACTTCCGACAAGGTGCTGCAAGAGAACGACCGCCTGCTGGTAGTGACCACCGAAAAAGACGTGGAAGCCCTGACCATCCTGTTCGGCGAACAAGAACAGAAAGACTGGAACAAGGAGGATATCGACTGGAATGCCATCGATAGCCAGCTTATCTCGAAACATATCGTTATTTCCCGTCCCGAAATAAACGGGAAAAAGCTGGGTTCGCTCCGCCTGCGCAACGTGTATGGCATCAATATCAGCCGTGTGCTGCGCAGCGGTGTACAACTGCTTGCCACCCCCGAACTGGTATTACAACTGGGCGACCGCCTGACCGTGGTGGGCGAAGCCGCAGCTATCAAGAATGTGGAAAAAGTATTGGGCAACACCGTAAAAACCCTGAAAGACCCCAATCTGGCTTCTATCTTCATCGGCATCGTGCTGGGACTGATAGTCGGCTCCATCCCTATCGCCATCCCGGGCATATCGACACCTGTCAAGCTGGGACTGGCAGGAGGACCAATCGTCGCCGGCATCCTCATCGGCTCGTATGGCCCACGCCTGCACATGCTGACCTACACCACCCGCAGCGCCAGCCTGATGCTACGTGGCATCGGACTTTCCCTGTATCTTGCCTGCCTTGGACTGGATGCCGGAGCACATTTTTTCGAAACCGTGATGCGTCCGGAGGGTGCTTTATGGGTTGGTATCGGATTTATTATTACCTTTGTACCCGTAGTGATTATGGCACTGGTGGCATTACGGTGTTTCCACCTCGACTTCGGAAACACCTGCGGCATGCTCTGTGGAAGTATGGCAAACCCAATGGCACTGAACTATGCCAATGACATCATCCCGAACGATAACCCTGCCGTGAGCTATGCCACGGTCTATCCGCTGGGGATGTTCACCCGTGTCATCATCGCCCAACTGATACTGATGTTGTTTTTATGAATATATATACAATTAATAATTAATAATTAACAATTAATAGTTAACAATTACGACCGCTTTACCCGTTCTCCTTTAATTGCCAATTATTAATTGTTAATTGCTGATTATCATTTTTAACCTGAAGAAGATATGAAATCCTACAACCAAATCACAACGGAGATGATACAACAAGACCTCCGATACCTGGAACTGCTTTCGCACAACTTCCCGACCATAGCCTCTGCCAGCACCGAAATCATCAACCTGGAGGCCATTCTGAACCTTCCCAAAGGTACGGAACACTTCCTTGCCGACTTGCACGGGGAATACGAAGCGTTCCAACACGTATTGCGGAATGCTTCGGGTGCCATCAAACGAAAAGTGAACGAAATCTTCGGCAATACGTTGCGCGAAATGGAAAAAAAAGAATTGTGCACACTTATCTATTATCCCGAACAGAAACTGCAACTGGTAAAGGAAGTGGAAACCGAACTGGAAGACTGGTACGTCATCACCCTGAACCAGCTGGTAAAGGTATGCCAGAATGTATCATCGAAATACACCCGCTCGAAAGTGCGCAAGGCCTTGCCCGAAGAATTTTCCTACATCATACAAGAATTGTTGCACGAAAGCAGCATGGACCCCAACAAGCAGGCATACATCAACGTCATCATCAGTACCATCATCGACACACACCGTGCCGATGACTTCATCGTGGCATTGAGCAACCTTATCCAACGGCTGACCATCGACTCGCTTCACATCCTGGGCGATATCTTCGACCGCGGACCAGGTCCGCACATCATCATGGATACCCTGTGCGACTATCACAACTTCGACATCCAATGGGGAAACCACGACATCTTGTGGATGGGCGCCGCATCGGGAAACGATTGCAACATCGCCAATGTACTCCGGCTCGCCATGCGTTATGGCAACCTCTCGGTGCTGGAAGACGGCTATGGCATCAACCTGTTGCCTCTCGCCACATTCGCCATGGATACTTATGCCGATGACCCTTGCTCGTTCTTCGAACCAAAGATTGACGATACCCTTAATACAGACAGTGCAAAAACCATCCGCCTGATAGCACAAATGCACAAGGCTATCAGCATCATCCAGTTCAAACTGGAAGCCGAAATCATCCGCCGCCGCCCGGAATTCAGGATGGAAGACCGCATGTTGCTGCACCACATCGACTTCGAGAAACACACCATCACACTTAACGGCAAAGAATATCTGCTACGCGATAGTTTCTTCCCTACCGTAGACCCATCAGACCCCTACCGGCTGACCGACGAGGAACGTGATGTGGTAGACAAGTTGCACAAATCATTTACAAGCAGCGAAAAACTACGCAAGCACATGAAATGCCTCTTCCGCTACGGATGCATGTACAACGTATGCAACTCGAACCTGCTGTTCCACGCTTCCATGCCGCTCAATGCCGACGGTACCTTGAAAGAAATCGACATTTTAGGTGAAAGCTACAAAGGACAGGCTCTCTTAAAACGTGTGGGACAACTGATACGTACCGCCTATTTCGATGAAAGCGAAAGCGAAGAAAAGGCATTCGCCCTGGATTACATCTGGTACCTGTGGTGCGGAAAAGACTCACCCGCCTTCGACAAAGACAAAATGGCCACCTTCGAACGATACTTTATCGAAGACAAGGAAACGCACGTGGAAACAAAAGGATATTATTACCAGTTACGCGACCGCGAAGATATCTGCGACATGATCCTGGACGAGTTCGGTGTGGAAGGCGAACACCGGCATATCATCAACGGACATGTACCGGTAAAAGCCGGAAAAGGTGAAAAACCCATCAAGGCGAACGGAAAACTGATGGTAATAGACGGAGGATTCTCGAAAGCCTACCAGCCTGAAACAGGTATTGCAGGCTATACCCTGGTGTACCACTCGCGCGGATTCCAACTGGTACAGCACGAACCGTTCACCTCCACCCAGCGAGCCATCGAAGAAGGACTTGACATTAAATCGACCACTCAAATCGTAGAAATGAGTGCCAAGCGGATGATGGTGAAAGACACCGACAAAGGAAAAGAATTAAGTATTCAGATAGAAGACCTTAAAAAGCTGCTGGTGGGATACCGCACCGGTATCATCAAAGAAAAGGCAGACTGAAACAAACAAGGGGATGCCGGAATAAAAACAAACACTATTCCGACATCCCCCTTAATTATTAATTATTAATTGTTAATTGTCAAACAAGCTTGTTCGTCACCGTATCGGGAAAAATCACTGAGGGCTTGAAGTGTTTGGCTTCTTCAAAATCCATCAATGCATACGACATGATAATCACGGTATCGCCTACCTGGACTTTGCGGGCGGCTGCACCATTCAGACAAATGCACCCAGATCCGCGCTCACCTTTTATTATATAAGTCTCGAAACGCTCGCCGTTATTATTATCCACAATCTGCACCTTTTCGCCGGCTATCATATTGGCGGCATCCAGCAAATCCTCATCTACCGTAATACTGCCCATGTAATTCAGATTTGCCTCGGTAACACTTACACAGTGAATCTTCGACTTCAGTACTTGTATCATCATCACACGCTCACTCCTTATATTTAATGTTATCTATCAAACGTACATCCCCACAGAATACAGTAATACAACCTACAATGTAGCCGCTTTCGTCCCACGAACTTACAGGCTGCAAGGTATTCCCGTCTACAATTTCGAAATATTCCAGACGCAACCCTTCAGCATCTTCAATACCCTTTTCCACAAATGCTTTTGTTTCTGCCAGCGAATGCACCTTGGCATAATCTACACTGGCAAACAGGGTTTTCGATATCTGCAAAGCCTGCATACGCTGTTCTCCACTCAAACGGGCATTACGACTGCTCAATGCCAGCCCATCGGCCTCACGTACGATGGGACAACCCACAATCTGCAACGAAAAAGGATACTTACGTACCATTTCACGGATGATGGCAAGCTGCTGGAAATCTTTTTCACCAAAATAGGCACGCGTAGGCTCTACAATCAGGAAAAGCTTGCTCACAATCTGGCATACACCGTTAAAATGTCCCGGACGATATTTGCCCTCCATCACCGTATCCAGCGGAGCATAACTGAACGTACGTGTGTCCGGTTCGGGATAAATCTCTTCTACCGAAGGTGCGAATACGAACGTGACGCCACACGCTTCCAAAAGCCGGCAATCGGCATCCAGCGTACGCGGATACTTCGCCAAATCATTCTTATCATTAAACTGGGTGGGATTGACAAAATCGCTGACCACCACTACATCATTCTCGGCAACGGCGCGTTTCACCAATGAAGCGTGACCGGCATGCAAAGCTCCCATTGTGGGAACCAGACCAATGGTTTTCCCTTCGCCCCGAAGTACATCCAACTTCGCACGAAGCTCATGAATAGTTTGAATTAATTCCATTTTTCTGATAATTAAACCCAATGTTTTTCTAAAAACAGGTGCAAAGTAACCACATTTTTACCAAATAATAAAGCAGTTTTTACAAAAAAGCACCATCCACAGACAGATTAACAAACTATAAGGTAAATAACGTGCACAAATTAACAAAGTGGTCTGATTTTTTTGTACCTTTGCACAACCTTTATGAGCAATAGTAGAAACATGAGTGCAAAAAAAGTATTATTCATTACACAAGAAATTACTCCTTACGTACCCGAAAGTGAACTATCGTTAATCGGTCAGAATCTTCCCCAAGCTATTCAAGACAAAGGCTGGGAAATCCGGACATTCATGCCCAAATGGGGCAATGTCAACGAACGGCGTAACCAACTGCATGAAGTCATACGCCTGTCCGGCATGAACATTATCATCGATGATACAGACCATCCTTTAATCATCAAAGTAGCTTCTATACAAGCTGCACGCCGCCAGGTCTATTTCATCGACAATGACGACTATTTCCAACACCGGCTGATGACAACCGATGAAGAAGGAAAAGAATATGAAGACAATGGCGAACGAGCCATCTTCTATGCCCGGGGTGTATTGGAAACCGTAAAAAAATTACGCTGGTGTCCCGACATCATCCATTGTCACGGATGGATGAGTGCCGTGGTTCCGCTCTTCATCAAAAAAGCATACTACGACGAGCCTTCCTTTAGAGATTCTAAAGTGGTATTCTCGGTGTACGACAACGGATTCCAGTCAAACCTGAACCCGGACTTCACCAAACAAGTAATCTACAGAGAAATCACTCCCGATGATGTTAAGATGGTACAAAATCCTGTCGATTATGAAGAGTTATGCAAACTTGCTATCACTTATTCGGACGGCGTAGTGCAAAACAGCGAAAAGGTAAACCCTGCCATCATGGATTACGCACGCAGCTTGAATCTTCCTACCATAGATTACCAAGCCGATGAAAATACGTATGCAGACGCCTGCGATGCACTCTATAAAAAAGTGCTTGGCGACGCCGAATAAGACGAACTTATAACAATTAATCAGAAAACAATGAAACTTAAGTTCTGGGCGGCAATAGGACTACTGACAGCCGCTACACTCTACAGCTGTGATGATGAAACAACGGGAATCGGACAATTTGTCGCTGATGAAGACTTTATCCTTGCCAAATCCGATTCATATACAGTATCTACAGAATCGTATTTGCTGGACTCGGTCTATTCCCGTTCAAATACAGCCTATCTGGGCAAGTTTACCGATGAAGGATATGGCACATTTACGTCCGACTTCCTCGTACAGATAAACTGTCCCGAAAACTTCCAGCTTCCCGACCGCCTGCAAAGCATCGACGAAGCAACGCTGGGACTTTACTACACCAGCTATTTCGGTGATTCTCTGGCTACCTTACGTGTACAGGTCGACACCCTTACCACAGCCATTCAAGACAACGGACTGGACAAGAACCTCTATTATACCAACCTGGATCCCACACGTTTCTATAACCCGCAGAGTCTTCCGTTAGCTACGAAAGATTATACAGCATACGACAAAACCGTCAGTGACTCACTTTACAACACCAGCGACTATTACCCGCATGTGTCCATTGACTTGGGAAAAGCATTCTGTGACAATTTCAAAAGCAAATACGACTATAGCGTAGAAGAAAACGGCGTTACCGTACATCCTTATTTCAAAGATGCAGAATCTTTTATCAACAACGTCTTGAAAGGATTTTATGTACACGTAACAAACGGTGAAGGTTCCGTCCTTTATATTTCAGATATTTACCTGCACCTGACGGTTTCTTATCTAGGCAGGAACTCGGCCGATACCGCCGACTCTTTATATACGGGCGTTGTGCCGATGACGGCAACAAAGGAAGTCTTCATGTCTACCCGTTTCCAAAACTCAGGACTGCAAAATCTGGTGGAAGACCCTACACGCACGTATCTGAAGACACCTGCCGGGCTATGCACCAAAGTAACACTTCCTCTGGAAACAATCTACGAAGATCACAAGAGCGATACATTAAATTCTATTTCACTCTCGTTCGAGAAAATGAGAGACCAGAGCAGCAGTCCATATAAAATGGGAACCCCGACCACCCTGCTGATGATAAGGGCAAAAGACATGAAAAGCTTCTTCGAAAACAACGAAGTAAATGACAATCGTACATCGTTCCTTTCCACATATAGCAGTACAAACAATGCTTACTCTTTCTCACAACTGAACCGGTTGATAGCGAATATCTTCAGCGAAATCAGACCGGAAATAGAAAAAGGTGAAACCGAATGGGAACAGTGGAAAGCCGATAACCCGGACTGGGACAAAGTATTACTGATACCAGTAAGTACGGAAACCGATGCCAATAGCAATGTCATTGGTGTAGACAATGACTTGAGCGTCAATTCGGCCATGCTGATAGGAGGAAAAGACCTCAACGAATCGACCGATGAAGACCAGAAAATTCAAATGAACATTATCTATACACAACCCCAACAAAAGTAATTTCCCGAAAACACACAAAGACGCAAAAAACACGGAGATGCATACACAAACAAACAATAAATGACTCTCTGTGCTTTTTGCGTCTTTTGCTTTCGGCATAAAAACAACACGACTATGAAATTAGGAAAATGGATTGGCGGCATCATGGGATTCATCGCCATGGGAGGACCGCTCGGAGCTTTGGCTGGATACGTGCTGGGCTCCCTATTTGACAAGGCGACCGAGGCTCAAAACTCTTTTGACACGACAAACGGTGATACACAAACCAATACCGGACAACGGAACAGCTTCTTGTTCTCTATGCTTGTCATGGCCTCGTACATCATCCGCGCAGACGGAAGAATCATGCATAGCGAAATGGAATTCGTACGCCGCTTCCTGCGTACCAATTTCGGTGAAGAAGCTGTAAACGAAGGACAACAAATCCTACTTAACCTCTTCGAGGAGCAAAAACGGATGGACGCTACAAACCCGTATGCCTTCCGCAATACCATACACGAATGTGGCGCACAAATCGCTGCCAATCTCTCCTATGGAGAACGCCTGCAACTGCTGGACTTTCTGGTGAAGATTTCACAGAGCGACGGTAAAGTATGTGAAAAAGAAATTGAAGCCCTGAAAGAAGTGGCACAAGCCATGCAACTCTCAGAAAAGGAAGTAGAATCGATGTTAAACCTGGGAGGTGACTCGCTGGCCGATGCCTACAAGGTATTGGAAATCGACCCCTCGGCAACTGATGACGAAGTGCGTACCGCCTACCGCCGTCTTGCCTTGAAGCATCATCCCGACCGTGTAGCTACCCTTGGCGAAGACATTCGTAAAGCTGCCGAAGAAAAATTCCAGAACATCAATAATGCCAAGGAACGCATCTACAAGGCAAGAGGGATGAAATGACAATAATTAAGAAACAGTTTCTAATAAAGCCAACCAGAAGTTGGCCTATTAATTATTAACTATTACATGTGGCACGAACTCCGACAGGTTATCGGTTATCTCCATACGGTTTTCACGGATGCCGATACCTGCCGGCTCTCCACCCACAATCCACGAGCCGATTACCGGATAGCGCCCGCCATATACCGTAGGCCTTACATATCCCTGATAAACATACGCACCCTGATTATAATCACCCTCTGTCTCGCGAAGCAAAGGACGCTCCTCCCAGTTCCGTATCTCAACCACGCTTACATTATGCCCCTCGCGCGAAAAGACCGGCTTCTTACAATATACCCCCTCCTGGGGACGTGAAAGAAAACAAGGTAATACATAAGGCGAATCGGGAAACAACTCGAATATTTTTGTCAGAATGGCTTTGTTCGACATCACCAGTTTCCATATCGGCTCCAGCCATGTCAACGAAGCCAGACACCCGTCCGGACTTTCATCTGCCATCCACTCCCATGGGTATAACTTGAAGCAATGCTCAATGCGTTCCCCACTCGGGTCATAAAAACAACCGTCCTGCAAATCCATATCATTGATATCAAGCACACGGGTAGAATAGCCAGCCTCCATAGCCGTACTTGCCAAGTATTGCAGTGTCCCCGAATCTTCATGATTGTCGAGCACACCGGCAAAATGCAAGTTGCTTCCTGATGCGAAAATATCTTTCCACGACTGTACCAGACCTTCGTGAATGCCATTGTATTGGTCGCAATCCGGAAAAACATCTTCTTTCCATTGCCACTGGATCACGGAAGCCTCCAGCAACGAAGTAGGTGTATCAGCGTTGAATTCCAATATACGTGGTGTCCCCTTTTCATCCAGCATAAAGTCGAAACGTCCATATAAGCTCAGTTCATCCGCATTCCACGACTCCCGGATACGTTGACAAATCTCCGGCGGAAGCTGCAAGAAACGCTCCATCCATTCCGGTTCTTTTTCAATGATGTATCCTGCTGCCTCACAATACATACGATAAGCTTCTGCCGTAGCTTCCTCCAGCCGGCCGATTTCGTCCGATGTAAATTGGTAATAAGCCTCCTCACGCCAATAATCGCCGTGGAAATCAAATCCCAATGCTTCTATCTTTTCACGATAATCTGCCCGGGGGGTAACATATTTCCTTTCCATATAGCCTCATCTTTATGCATGAACACCCGAAGAACGGTGTGACGAACCGAACACACGACCGCTCGATTTCGACTTGCTTCCAGCAGGAGAGCTTACTTTCACTCCCGAAGGTGCATTGACCCGCGTACCATTAGCGTCTGTCCACGACCCCGTGTTCGGATAATAATAATGTGTCGTAGTCAACCCGTTCATCGCCGAAGGCATTAATGCCCAGCGCATCAGCATCGCGTTGTATATCCAACTGTTGCCTTGGCTGTCACGATATTCTTCCTTGTCTTTCGGGTCTTCGGGCAATTCAGTCTTTTGGGTACATGCAGCAAGCGTCATCAGACACATTGCCGCCATCAGGTAATGCCGTTTGTTCATATAGCTGCTCTTATTTAATGTTATACGGTACAAATATAACACAAATTCAATTCTTCAGCAACAAATCTTCATATTTCACCAATGCCTGCTTGAAAAGTTGGACAGCATCTGCCATCGTGCCATAAAACTCACCACCGGAAGCATTCAGGTGTCCCCCTCCATTGAAAAACTCGGCCGCCACCTTATTACAAGGGAAATTCCCTACCGAACGGAGCGAAATCTTAATCATATCTTTTTCAGTATCCTCACGGAGGAAAGCCGAAAAACAAATATTCTTTATCTGTAACGGAATATTGACGAATCCTTCCGTATCCCCCTTCACATAATGAAATTTGCCCTGCTCGCCCTTGGTCAGTGTTATCAGGGCAGAACGGAACTGAGGAAACACCTGCATCTTGTCATACAGCACATAACCCATCAGCCGCAAGCGGTCTTCAGAATAAGTGTTGAACACCTTGCGGTAGATTTCATCCTTATCAATGCCTTTCGAAAGCAACTCGCTGATGATAAAATAGATTTCCTGATTATTTGAATTGTATGTGAAACCGCCCGTGTCGGTCATCATCCCCGTGTAGATACACTCGGCACATTCCTTGGTAATGTCTTCAAAACAGCCCATCCGGCAAATCAGGCGGAACACCAGTTCAGAAGTTGAAGAGATTTCGGGATGTGAAATGACAATTTGGCAAAAGGTCTCCGGATTCAAATGATGGTCTATCAGAATTTTCTTCCCTTGCGCTGCCGCCACCGGACTTGCTAATGCATCAATACGCGAAAGAGCATTGAAATCCAGACAACAAACCACATCCGCTTCGGCAACCAACTTGTCGGCAAATTCAGCATATTTATCATAACGGAGTACGTCCTTGGCTCCCGGCATCCATCTCAGAAAATCCGGAAATGCATTCGGCACAATGACCCGAACCTCCTTCCCTTGTGTCTCCAGAAAATGAAGCAATCCCAGTGAAGAACCGATAGCATCCCCATCGGGCGACACATGGGAAACAATCACTATTTTTTCAGCAGCCTCGAAACACTTGGCTACCTTATCGATATTGGCTTGAAGAATGATTTTAGATAACATACCTATATTATTTGAAATTGAGGGTACAAAGATAGGGATAAATTGAAAATATCAGGATTCCCCAAGCCAAAAATTCATTCGGTTATCTCAATCAGATTGCCTTCCGGACCCTCAATACAACTCTCATAATAGCCGTCACCTGTAATACGCGGACCGCTTACCACCCGATAACCATTGTCATAAAGAAGTCCGGTCAACCGATCTACCTCCGATTGGCTACCCACAGCGAAAGACAAATGAATGTACCCGGTGCGGAACATATCTTTCGCCTCATCTTTCATATCGGGACGAGACATGATTTCCAGCCTTGCCCCATCACCAAACGACAAGATATACGTACGTAACCCTGTCCGAGGATTATGATACATCTCATTGGAAACCGCCCCGAAGAAGCGGACAAAAAACGTCTTCACTTCTTCCAATTCATTAACATACAAAGCAATATGGTCTATTTTCATCATACAAATCCTTATATAAAGAAATTCTGTTTTATCAAGCTGAAAATCCCCTCAGAGTGTCTTATTTTTAGAAAAGGCTGGCTCTTCTTTATGAGTCAGCCTTTCCCAAAATAAAACATTATCAACGATGCAGAATCAACGCCGAACGTGCGCCCACACTCACCTTTCCTCCTTGCAACGTGCCCAATCCAGCATCCGGAGCAATCCGTCCGTCACGGCATACTACCTGCCAAACACCTGCCGGCAATTCTACAGACGTAGCATGGTCGCGTGCATTCAGTATCACCGTTATATCCGTCCACGCATCTCCATTAGGCTGTCCTTTCAAGCGGAACGCAACCACATTATCTTCAGTTGCAGGTAAGAACTCCAGATATTTACGTACCGAATCGGCATCCCCCATACGGAAAGCCGGATGAGCACGCCGCATTGCGATAAGTCCGCTTACATAATCGAACAAGTCCCGGTTTTGTTTTTTAAGTTCCCAATGAATGGCATTGATTTCATCCGGACTATTGAATGAATTATGAACACCCTGCTTGTCGCGCATCACTTCATCGCCCGCAAAGATAAACGGCACGCCTTGAGAAGTCAATACAGCTGTCAATGCCAACTTATGCAAATCTTTACGCACATTTACCGAAGCCTGTGGCATAGTAGCCTTCAGCCTGTCTGCCAAGCACATATCATCGTGACAACTTACATAACTGATAAATTGTGTAGGCTGTAATGCCCAGAATTTAGGCACTTTATGAGCCCCTTCGCCATTGACTTGCGGATGCTCGATGCCGCCTGCAATACCGAAACGAATACCAGCCTCATGCCCTTTCAATCCGGCAAGGAAAGCACCTTGGGCATCATTGCCGAAAGGACCACGCAAGCTATCGCGAAACTCATCGCTAAATGCGGCGATGCGGGACAAGCGGTCAATATTGTTTTTCATCGCCAACGAATCCATCGGCAATTGAGGCGCACCTGCAGCCCAACCTTCTCCATATATATAAATAGTAGGGTCTATTTCGTCTACAGCTTTACGGATGGCACGCATGGTTTCCAAATCGTGAATGCCCATCAGGTCGAAGCGGAAACCATCGACATGATATTCGTTCACCCAGTATTTCACACTTTCCACCATATATTTACGCACCATGGCACGCTCAGACGCTGTCTCATTACCACACCCCGAAGCATTGGCAAAATTCCCTTCCGGTGTCTGACGATAAAAATAACCGGGAACGGTACGCTCGAAATTGCTCCCTTCGGTCACTGCCGTATGATTATACACCACATCCATCACCACACGGATACCTGCCTGATGCAGCGCCATCACCATTTGTTTAAATTCACGGATACGAACCTCCGGAGCATACGGGTCGGTCGAATAAGAACCATCTGGCACATTATAATTCTTCGGGTCATATCCCCAATTGTACTGAGGAGTATCCAGCTTCGTTTCGTCCACTGATGAATAATCAAACGAAGGCAAAATATGAACATGTGTTACACCCAGCTCTTTCAGATGGTCGATGCCTGTTTTCTGCCCGCGAGCCGTTTTTGTCCCATTCTCCGTCAGAGCCAAAAACTTGCCTCGGTGGTCGATTCCCGATAAAGAATCGATGGAAAAATCCCGGTGATGCATCTCATAAAGAACTATGTCGGCAAAGCTTTTCAGTTCGGGACGCACGTCTTTGTCCCAACCTTCAGGGTCAGTCGCATTCAGATCGATGACAGCGGCCCGGTCTCCATTCACGCCAACTGCCTTCGCCCATACTCCCGGCGTATCGCCCAACCATACCCCTTTTACCTTTACATCGAACGTATAAAACTGACCGTCCAAGTCTTCAGATACCTCGGCACGCCATAAACCATTTTCGGCTGCCTTCATCGCCACCGTACGCGTAGGCTGCCCTCCCTGACCTTCGGCATACAGCTTCAGGTTCACTTCTTCTGCTGTAGGCGCCCACAGTGCAAACCGGGTTTCCTGCGGTGAATAAACCATCTCTTCCCAGTCACCTTTCACGACCGGATAATCAGCAAACGATTCATAATCGTTTTTTACGGACTGGCAACCCATAGCCGCCAATACCGGCAAAATCAGCAAGTGTCTTAACTTCATGGATTATTTTTATTAAGTTAGATAATGAATTTGTAGCTAAAGATACACCTTTTCATTACATGAGAAAAACCGATAGAAAAAATATAGAACTTTAACGTAGTTTTATTAAGTTGATTATTAGGCATTTTCATCACTCCGCATGAGGTATTTATAGAAGCATTCACTTTTATTTCATACCGGTTTTCTCCCGATACAAACAAAAGAAACCACTAAAACTTACCTTGCTAAAACAGGAAAAGCAACTACAGCTTTTTTATATTTTTATTATCCAAAATCGCGTCTACAAATATCTGAGACCGCTATTTCCACTTAATTTAATTTATATTTTCATTATTCGAAGGGTGGTTTCCGTCCAGTCTCCCTATCTTTGTGAGATAATTCTTAAATCACTCTAATACCAAGATAACGTATGACAATTATTTTTCGAATTCAGTATCACACGAACTGGGGTGAAAACCTCCGCGTTCTTATAGACGAAAAGACCACTGTAGAACTGACCACTGTAGACGGTTATTGTTGGCAAGGACAAACCGATTACCTGCCCGATACACCCGTCCCACTCGTCACTTACCGTTATGAAGTATGGCAAGACAACTGCTGCATCCGACGTGAATGGGGTATCCTGCCACACATTTTGTATATAACCGACACACAAGAACGTCATTATCTGGTGCAAGATACGTGGCGAGACCTGCCTGCCGCTTCTTATCGGTTCAGTTCTGCATTTTGTGGTGAAAATGTTTCACAACGCATCGAAACACTCCAGACACCCGGAAACGATACAGCCATCGTCATCCGTGCCTTATGCCCGTCGAATGGGAAAAGCACGCGCATATTAGGCATCACCGGTAACTGCAAGACATTAGGCAACTGGGGCGAAACAGCTCCCCTCCGCATGCACGAAGTAAAGCCTAATGAATGGCAAGTAGCAATAGATGCTACCATATTGCCCCCTGACTTCACATATAAGTATGTCACCCTCTCTCCAGAAGACGGTAGCATAACCGAATGGGAAGCACACGAAAACCGCAGCATCACACCTCCGTCGCTCCAGCCTGGTGAGACCTATGTCACTCCCGAAGAAGAAGTATTCTTCGCCAGCGAAAGCTACAAGATAGCCGGATGTGCCATTCCTGTATTCTCGCTCCGCTCTGAAGGCAGCTATGGCGTGGGCGACTTTGGTGACCTGAAGAGTTTCATCCGCTGGGCTGCACACACACACCAGCGTGCCGTACAGGTCCTCCCCATCAACGACACGACAATGACCGGTACATGGACCGACTCGTATCCATACAGTAGCATTTCCATCTATGCTTTCCATCCGATGTATGTCGATTTACGGCAACTTCCAGCCTTGAATGACCAGGCATCTGCCATCACATTCGAACAGAAGCGCAACGAACTGAACGCTTTGCCACAAGTAGACTACGAAGCTGTGAACCAGTGGAAACGAGCTTACCTAAAAGCTATTTTCCAACAGGAACAAGATACAGTACTTAACTCGAACGGATTCTGCGAATTCTATCGTGAGAACGCCGAGTGGCTACGCCCGTATGCAGCATTCTGTTACCTGCGCGACAAGTTCCAGACACCTGACTTCCACCAATGGCAAGACTACAGCACTTACCATCCGGAAACAGCCGAACAACTGTGCACACCTGACAACGAAGCCTATCCCGAAACCATGTTCCACTGCTACGTGCAGTACCTGCTTCATGTCCAACTGCTGGATGCCTGCAACTACGGACGTAAACTAGGAGTCATCGTCAAAGGCGACATCCCCATCGGTATCAGCCGTACCAGCGTAGAAGCATGGGTAGAACCTTATTATTTCAACATGAACGGACAGGCCGGTGCACCGCCCGATGCGTTTTCTACCAAAGGACAAAACTGGGGCATGCCAACCTATAATTGGAAGGTAATGGAAAAAGACAATTACCAGTGGTGGCAACGCCGTTTCCGTAAAATGGCAAATTACTTCACCGCTTACCGCATCGACCATATCCTGGGGTTCTTCCGCATTTGGGAAATTCCTATCCACTCTGTTCATGGACTGCTGGGACAGTTCGTTCCATCGCTCCCGATGAGCGTGGAAGAGATAGAAAGTTACGGACTGCATTTCCAGAAAGATTTCATGACCCGTCCTTTCATCAACGACCACATGCTGGACGAAATGTTCGGAACACGCAGTCAGGAAGTGCGCGACACCTTTGTGCGCCATGAACACCACGACATCTACTCGATGCGCCCCGAATTTGACACCCAACGGAAAATAGAAGCATACTTTGCCGGACGCACAGACACCGAAAGTATCAACCTGAAAGAAGGACTGTATGCACTGGTAAGCAATGTTCTGTTCATCCCCGACCGCGACAACTCCACAATGTACCATCCACGCATTGCTGTGCAGAACGATTACATCTACCGCCAACTGACCGGACAGGAACAGGATGCTTTCAACCGATTGTATAATGATTATTATTACCGCCGCCACAATGAATTCTGGTATCACGAGGCAATGAAAAAGCTACCAATACTCACACAAGCCACTTCGATGCTGGTATGCGGCGAAGACTTGGGAATGGTGCCCGACTGCGTACCCTGGGTAATGGAACAACTGCAAATCCTTTCGCTCGAAATCCAACGCATGCCGAAAAACCCGCAAGATGAGTTCGGACACGTACACTCCTATCCGTTCCGCTCGGTATGTACCATTGGTACACATGACATGTCTACCTTCCGGGGTTGGTGGGAAGAAGACCGAAACGTAGCTGCCAGATTCTTCTATCACGAACTGGGACACTGGGGAAATTTGCCTGAACATGCTCCGGGATGGCTGTGCGAGGATGTTGTGCGCCGTCACCTATACAGCCCATCAATGCTCTGCATCCTGACATGGCAGGACTGGCTGGCAATGGATGAACAATTGCGCAACCCCGATGTAACCATCGAACGCATCAACGTACCCGCCAACCCGAAACACTACTGGCGTTGGCGTATGCATCTCACACTGGAAAATCTGATTAAACAAGATGCCTTCAATGACAAAGTACGCCGGATGATAGACGAAAGCGGAAGATAAAAATAATTACGCGACTGCACGGACGATTGTAGTTCGTCCGTGCAGTCGCGTGCTATTCGAAACAATAAGATTATAAAAACACTCATAAACCATGAAAGAAATACCTAACCTTAGTTTCTGGAAACTGTGGAACATCAGTTTCGGCTTTTTCGGCGTACAGATAGCCTACGCCCTGCAAAGCGCCAACATTAGCCGCATCTTCTCCACGCTGGGTGCCGACCCTCACAGCCTGAGTTACTTCTGGATACTACCTCCCCTAATGGGAATCATCGTACAGCCGCTCATCGGAGTGTTCAGCGACCGTACATGGTGCCGTTTCGGCAGGCGCATCCCTTATTTGTTCATCGGAGCCATCATCGCCGTATTGGTAATGTGTATGTTACCCAATGCCGGGAGCTTCGGTATGACCGTATCGGCAGCTATGGTTTTCGGTCTGTTCTCACTGATGTTGCTCGACACCTCCATCAACATCGCCATGCAACCGTTCAAAATGATGGTAGGTGACATGGTGAACGAGAAACAAAAGGGACTTGCCTATTCCATACAAAGTTTCCTCTGCAATGCCGGAAGCCTTGCAGGCTACCTCTTTCCCTTTATTTTCGCTACTCTTGGCATCAGCAATATCGCTCCCAAAGGTGTTATCCCCGACTCGGTCATCTACTCATTCTACGTAGGCGCCACCATCTTAATCCTATGTGTTATCTACACCACCGTGAAAGTGAAAGAATATCCACCGCAACTCTATGCCGAATACCATGGCATTGCCACTAGCGGAGAAGAAGAAAAAACAAATGTGTTCCGCCTGCTGGTCAAAGCACCGAAAGCTTTCTGGACGGTAGGGCTGGTACAGTTCTTCTGCTGGGCAGCATTCATGTTCATGTGGACATACACTAACGGAACGGTAGCCGCCAACGTATTCGACACACCTTCTGTCGAAATCGTGAAAGACGGAATAACCTCGCTGGTACTCGATACACAATCGAAACAATACCAAAATGCAGGCGACTGGGTGGGTATTTTATTTGCCGTACAGGCCATCGGTTCGGTTATATGGGCGGTAATCCTGCCTTCTTTCAAGAGCCGCAAGCTAGTTTATTCCTTGAGTCTGGTACTGGGAGGCATCGGCTTTGTGTCTACCTTCTTCATCCACGACCAATACCTGCTGTTTGTTGCATTCCTGCTGATAGGTTGCGCTTGGGCTGCCATGCTGGCTCTTCCGTTCACCATCCTGACCAACTCACTATCGGGCGGCCACATGGGAACATATTTGGGACTTTTCAATGGAACCATCTGCATCCCACAAATTGTAGCAGCCGCTACAGGAGGACAAATACTTCATTTATTCACCCGTGAAGGCAATGTTCCTCCCGAAGTAAATATGCTGGTACTGGCTGGCATATTGCTCTTTGCCGGTGCTTGCTGTGTGGGATTCATCAAAGAAAAGAAAGCGTGAACAAAAGATAGAATTCATAGCAAGACGCAGCCGGTTGCGGAAGCCCGCGGATATAGGTGCGTCGGCAAACTCATATAAGTCCATCCGCTGTAAGATTAATAATCTTCAGGCTGTAAGATTATTAATCTTACAAGCGGAAGATTATTAATCTTACACCAGACGAAGTTATCTTCACTTTATCAACACACCATACGAACCCTTTTCTGTCATATCCACACAAGCTATCCCTAATGATTCACATTCGTCCCTCAATCGTTTTTTATACGATTCATTCAATGCATTATCAAACACAACCTTCCTCAACTGGAAAAGAGCAGTCAAATCCTCCATATCTCCTTTAAATCCTTTACATATATAAATATAGTCAAGCGGAAGCCGTTCCGTTACTTCTTTGTCTTTCCAGCGTGCATCATTAGCCAGTGCTACCCGTAATGTTTTTATTTGACAGATACCATTCTTTGCAAATAATTGCACGACATTGTGCTCGCGCTTTGTATAGATGCCAGAACGAGAAAAATAAAGATAATCCTCTGTCGAAGCCAGACGGTCAACAAGAAATGTAACCATTAAAACATCCAAACAACACAAAACTGCAATCAGTTTCCGGGCAGACCTACGGGAAACATACAATAAAGCTGCCACTATACACAAAGCCAACAGCCACGCCTGCAACGGAGAAAAATAAACAGACGTAATTTGAGACCCAGACAACCCCTGTACCCACTCCATTATCCCATTCAATACTTGCACTGACAAAGACAATCCTTTCACCAGCCAAGATATCGCTCCGCATACCAAACAGATTAGCGTCAATGCTAAAATAACAACAGATAAAGGAGTCACAACCAGATTGGCAAGTAAAAAATAAGTAGGAAATGTACCGAAATAACACAAGATAAAAGGAAGTGTCCCCAGCTGGGCTGCAAACGATATTGCCAAAGATTGCCAAAGATAATTGAGTACCCACCAACGACTATGCAACAGCCTTTCCACCAACGGATAAATAACCAGCAAAGACAATACAGCCACAAAAGACAACTGAAAACTGACATCAAACAGATACATCGGTTGATAAAGCAACATCAAAAAAGCAGCCAACGAAACGGATGAGACACCTGCGAACCTACTTTCTGTAAATACGGCAGCCACCACACACAAAGTATACATGACCACCGCACGAATCACCGAAGGACTTAAACCTGAAAGAAAAGCAAAGCTCCATAAAAAAATTACAATCAAAATACTTAAGAGCCATTTTCCACCACGCACATATCGCAAAGGATAAAGTATCCACGACACAATGAAAGCCAATAGAACAATATGCATTCCAGACAATGCCAATATGTGACTGGTTCCTGCAGCCGTATACGAATCTTTCAGTTCTTGTGTCAACTCGCTCTTATCCCCTACCGTAAGTGCCGAAACCACAGCAAGAACTTCTCCTTCCAACCCCCACGACTGGAAAATACGAACAATCTGCTCACGATAAAGCAGAGCACGCTGCCGGAAAGAAAGACTTGTATGGCTCTTCAGTTTCTGCCAGTCTCCGGCAAAGGCTACCGCAGTACCTGCGATACCTTGACGCTCCAGATACAATCCATAATCAAAACCGGAAAGTTCAACATCCGAAACCGGACGACTGATACGTGAACGAAAGACCAAACGATCACCGCATGACAATACACCTTGAATAGAATCCGGCATCCAGTATAACACAATTTTCCGGTCCACAGCCTGCCAGCACTGTGCCGAATCGACTTTCATACATTCTACTTGCACCACTGCCTGCATGGTTTTCGGCTTATGATGAGGAACATCCATGATTGTACCGATGTAAACAACCGGTTTTTTTACCCATGCATAACGAATCGCCTCCCGCTCTGATAAAAACAAGACTGCCCCTAATAAAGCGACATTCATATAAACCACTATCCCGAAAAGCATCCGCCACCGGTAAACTTTCAAAGGATAGCATGCCAAAGCAATTACAAAAGTACATCCCCATGCTATCTCCAGCTCTGACACACATGTGATCTCCGAAAAGAAAAATCCGGAAACAAAAATTCCGGTTGCCAAAGCAAGAGTCAACCGGAACAACGGGTAAGCAGTCAAACGGTCAAGCACATCAATGAGCCAATGATTTCAGTTGATGCACCATTTCTCCAAAATCGGGTGCCTTAAACACCGTACTTCCTGTCACCAACACATCTACTCCCGCTTCTACCAGCCGGGCACCTGTTTCCAAGTTTACTCCTCCATCCACTTCTATCAACACATCAGCCTGCTTTCGGTCAATCAATGAACGTAAGGCGCGTACTTTATTTATGGTATTTTCAATAAACTTCTGTCCACCAAATCCAGGATTTACACTCATCAGCAGTACCATGTCCACATCATTGATAATGTCTTCCAACATTGACACCGGGGTGGATGGATTCAGTGTCACACCAGCCTTCATACCGGCATCTTTTATCTGTTGTATTACCCGATGCAAGTGCACACAAGCCTCGTAATGCACATTCATCATCATTGTCCCCAACTCTTTCACTTCACGGAGAAACTTCTCGGGCTGCACAATCATCAGATGTACATCCAATGGCTTCTGTGAAAGTTTCGCCACATATTTCAATACGGGAAATCCAAAAGAAATGTTCGGTACAAACACACCGTCCATGATATCAATATGCAACCAGTCGGCATCACTCTGATTTACCTTCTCAAGTTCTAGTTCCAGATTGCTGAAATCGGCAGCAAGCAGGGAAGGAGATATTTTCAAGTCTGTTTTCATACGTCTTAGTTATTAATGAATAACAAACATACGTAAATTTATTCAGATATCCTGCTGTTTTTAAGAAAAATTGTGCAAAACAAACTCACCCCCCATTTTAAGAAACTGTTCCTATGACACCTACTTCGTCAAGCTGAACCGCAAACCCACTTGAAGATTAAAATTAAGTGGATGTTCCTTCCGGATAGTTTCCACATCACTTCCATCATCAAAATAATATGCAATACCCGGCTCGGCATACAATCCTATCTGCGGTGTGATGTTCACTTGTACACCTGCAGCCGCCGTTACCGACCATTGCCATTCCTTAATATGCAACGAGTGATGTTCCGTCTCACGCGAAGTCATTCCGTTGACATAAACCACATCCTGACTGGCAGACACACATTTTTCCACCATTCCACCTGCCGAAGCATAAAGCGAAATCCACCGGCTGTCAAACAGTGAACGATGCAATTTCACCGGTACGCCGATATAATGCAACTTCTGCTCTTCTTCGAGATAGGTATCCGTCCCCGAACGAAGGTCGGACGAAAGGAGCGTATAAGTTAACCCTGTCTCAAGTGCCCATCGGGACGAGAAATTCCATTTAAACGATGCCCCCACTGTGACAGGCATCTTGTGATGTATCTCGGTCTTCGAAGTCTGATCACGATTATTAAACAATAACTGATTATAAGCAGTACGTCCGGCATCTTCGGAAGCCATCACCATATCCGATACCGAAACTTGCGCAGCCTGTAAACTCAATCGACCTACCCCATTGAATGAGTTAGACGAACTGAAAGGCATATTTCCTGTATTGAGCCCTATTGACCAATGACGGTTTTCAGCATTTTCCTTTTTCCCTTCCCACACTTCACGGTTCCGCTGCATCTGTTCCTGATCAAATGCACGGTGATGCTTACGCACCTTTGATTCGGAAGCAGAGAGAAGATTTTCTCCTGTTTGTCGTGTACTCTCCTCACCTTCTGGCGTCGCAACCGTTTCCGAATCATCCACCTCCGACAAAGACTGCACCGGCGACTCACTTAGCGAATGTGTCATTCGGGCATCAGCCAGTAAAGGTGTTTCGACTGCCACCTTCGATAAAGGACAGGATACAGAAGGAAGCAAAGGTTTTTCATCAGGAGCAACTGGGAAGGTATTCTTTTCTGCCACCACAGCATCGGGCTGCTCAAGTTCTTCAGCCCAGAATCCTGCTAACCAAGCAGTAAGAACCGATACAGATACCACCAACGCCGCTGCAACAGCTACAGCAAAACGCCGCATCCGCCACATCGGCACAACCTTCGGCGAAGATGACATTTCTGCTTCCAGTCTTTCCCACAACCCTTCAGGCAAAGGTTCGGAATAGTCCTCCATCTTTTTCTTAAAATGTGCAGCCCATCTGTCTTTGTCCATCATTGCAACTCCTTTTTTCTATAATTATTAATTTTTTTAATCAGCAAATTCTTTGCCCGATAGAACTGGGACGATGAAGTATGCTCCGTGATTCCCAGCATCGAAGCTATTTCCTTATGACTC
Organism: Bacteroides sp. An19; assembly: GCF_002160215.1. Lineage (NCBI taxonomy): Bacteria > Pseudomonadati > Bacteroidota > Bacteroidia > Bacteroidales > Bacteroidaceae > Bacteroides > Bacteroides sp. An19. The sequence goes on from NZ_NFKD01000004.1 coordinate 96,824, forward strand.
TTATCCTCGAACACATAAAGATTAAACACTGTGCGGTAGCCTTCAGGTAATTCCTTGACCATCTGCATCAAAACCGAGGGAGGTATGCCATTGAAATCGTCTTCGTCAGCATCGGGCATATCGGGAATCTCATCCAGCAACACTTCCTGCTGTACTTGGGCATTCCGCTTACGCAGATAGCCAAGTGCCTCATTGACCATCACCCGCGAAAGCCATGCCTTTAACGAACCTTCGCCCTGATAGGTAAACTGTTGGCTTATAGATTCAAAAATGCGCAGGAAGCCATCGTGCAAGATATCCTCGGCAACCTCTTTGTCTCCTGTATAGCGAAGACAAATAGCCAGCAAAGCACCACCATAACGCTCGTAGAGCAAACGGCGTGCCTGCATATCTTTCTGCTTACATCGAAGCACCAGTTCTTCTTCTGATATGTCTGCTTTCTGTTGCATTTTTATTGAAAATGTAATGATTGTGCAAATACTGCATCGACTCTTCCAAAAATATGCGTTAAATTGTTTTAACAAAGGCAGATGCAGTAATTATGCCCCTCTCGCATTTATTCATAAAAATGACAAAGATACAGATTTTATGATGAAAGCAAAATACTTTTTAGTTGCCTTGACTATTGCGGGGCTTATGGGAACTCTTCCCTCTTGTACACTGACCAAGGACGATACCCTCGACAACCTGACCCAAAGCGATGCTGGCACATTCTCCACCTTGGGCACTGTAATGATGAACGGAGAACTCTTGTCCATTGAATCGGACAGATACGGCACTCTGATGCCCGAAAACCCAGAAATGATCAGCCAAATAGACGCCGACTCTACCGGACAACGCGTACTGATAGGATTCGTCTACTTAAACTATGTCACTCCACGAAGCACCCACGAAAGTTACCCTGTGCGTATTGTCGACCTGCTTTATAAAGTGGAAACCCGAAGAGCCGAAATGCTAAAAGCAGACAGTGTAGACATTTTTGGAACTGACCCGCTGCAAATCACCAATGCATCGCTCAGCAAAAATCACCTCAATATCCAATATACTTACGAAGGAAGTGCACAAACTTATCATCGGTTCAATCTGATAGTGAAAGAAGGCAGCAGTCCCGATACCGAAGGCCTGCTACCCGTAGAATTACGACACGATGCCGGAGGTGATTACGCCACCACCTCCACCGAATCGATGATTTCGTTCACACTGGAAAGCATCGACCAGTTCTCCCCTTCCGGTTACAAAGGTTTCAGAATTTTCTATAACAGTGGGGCAAACAGCCGTGCCGAATGGAAAGCACTGAAAGAATAAATTCTTTCATCTGCTGGAAACTATAATTTTACCCTTACCTCACCGTTGCCGCGTCCGTATGGCGATAACCTCGCAGAAAATCGGAAACATCCATCCGTTTCTTGCCTGCCAGCTGCAACGACAGGAGATGAAGGTAACCATCTGTAGTAGCTACCTTGAAATAAGACTTTCTGTCGGTCACAATGGTACCAGGAACCAGCGAATGGCTGGCAAATTCCTTGGTTGTCTCATATATCTTCAATGTAACAGGCAATGCATCCGGTTCACACAGTTCTGTCCACGCAGCAGGATAAGGTGACAATCCACGGATAAAGTCGTATACCGCCTTCACGCCTTTCGTCCAGTCGATGCGACACGTTTCCTTGAATATCTTTGGTGCCGGATGAAGGACGGTTCCTTCTGCCAATTTTTCCTGTGGAACAGTCTTCACACTATTATTAAGGATAGCATCGACAGTCTTCAGCACCAGATTACCCCCTAGCCTCATCAGTCGGTCATAAACCATACCTACATTGTCCGTGTCGGCTATGGGAACACGGACCTGGTCGATAATTTCTCCCGTATCGATTTCGTGCTTTAGAAAGAAGGTAGTGATACCCGTTTCTGTCTCTCCATTGATGACCGCCCAATTGATAGGAGCCGCTCCCCGATATTGAGGCAATAAGGAAGCATGAAGATTAAATGTACCCAAACGGGGCATTTGCCATACCACTTCGGGCAACATCCGGAACGCCACCACGATTTGAAGGTCAGCATGCAAGGCACGAAGTTCTTCCAGAAAATGTTCGTCTTTCAGTTTTTCTGGCTGCAACACCTTTAATCCTTGTGAAACAGCATACTCTTTTACCGGACTGGGCTGGAGCACACTTCCGTGACGTCCCACCGGCTTGTCGGGCATCGTGATAACCCCTACTACATTGTATCCGCCCTCTACCAGACATTTCAGGCTCTCCACTGCAAATTCGGGAGTACCCATATAGACGATACGTAAATCAGTCTTTTCCATATATCTTTTTCTTGTTTATGTTTCTCATTCTGCCGAGAGGTCTACCAACACCTGACGATAGGTATTCAGCATTTTCGACTTCGACACGAATCCCAAATAACGGTTAGCCTCATCTACTACCGGCAAGTTCCATGCACCCGTAGTATCAAATTTCTTCATCACCTCTTCCATCGAATCGGTTTTTACGATGCGTGCCTTAGGCTTTTCCATAAAGCCTTCCACCCAATACCGGTGATACAGCTCCTGGCGAAAGATAATGTTCCGTATGTCGTCCAGCTTCACGATGCCTATCAATTCATCGTTGACATCAACCACGGGAAACAGATTACGTTTCGACTGAGAGATAACTTTCACCATCTCGCCTAAATCCATGTCTGGGCGAACTTTCAGAAAATCGTTCTCCACAATACTCTCGATGTTCATCAATGTCAGCACTGCCTTGTCTTTATGATGAGTTATCAGTTCGCCCTTCTTCGCCAGCCGCATCGAATAGATGCTATGAGGTTCGAACACAATAATAGTAAGGTAGGCACACACCGAAACAATCATCAGTGGCAAGAACAAGGCATAACCACCTGTCAGTTCTGCAATCAGGAAAACACCTGTCAGAGGAGCATGCATTACGCCCGACATCAGACCCGCCATTCCCATTAAAGCAAAGTTCTTTTCCGGAATATAAGTAGTGGCCAAATCACATTCATTGCATACGTACGAGAAAACGAAACCGGCAATACACCCTAGGAAAAGGCTCGGAGCAAAAATACCACCACAGCCTCCACCGCCGTTCGTAGCACTGGAAGCAAACACCTTAAACAGGATAATCAGTAACAGGTAAGGTATCAGTAAGTGCGTATCGCCATAAAAAAGCGAATTATTCATTACCGTGTCCCATTCGCTCTCCTTGGTACCGTTCAGCAGCAGTGTAATAGTATCGTAGCCTTCACCGTAAAGCGGCGGGAAAAGGAAAATCAGAACACTCAACATCGCTCCTCCTATCACAAACTTCACGTACGGGTTGGGATAACGGCGAAAGATATTCTCTATCCAGTTCATTGCACGGGTAAAATACCATGCCACCAATCCGCAGAAGATACCCAGCCCGATGGCATAAGGAATACGCTCCAGCGAAAAAGGATAATCCAGATGAAACTGGAACATCGCCTCCGTACCCGTCAACAGGTAAGACACCGAAGCAGCTGTCACGCTAGTGATAAGCAACGGAAGCAAGGATGCCATTGTCAAGTCAATCATCAGCACTTCCAGCGTAAACACCAGCCCCGCAATGGGTGCCTTGAAGATACCAGATACTGCCCCGGCTGCCCCGCATCCCACCAGAAGCATTAACGTCTTATGGTCCAGGCGAAACAGGCTTCCCAAGTTAGAACCGATAGCCGAACCAGTCAGCACAATCGGCGCCTCGGCTCCCACTGAACCACCGAAGCCGATGGTTATTGCCGAAGCACACACTGACGACCACATATTATGCCGCTTGATGTGACTCTGCTTCCGCGAGATAGCATACAAGATTTTTGTCACCCCATGACTGATGTCATCACGCACTACCTTACGGATAAACAATCCTGTAATAAAAATACCGACCACCGGATATACCAAGTACAGCCAGTTGGCACCCATCGGGTCGAAACGGTCAGTCAGGAACTCTTTGATATATTCTACCAGAAACTTCAACACGTAAGCTGCCAGTGCCGTAAACACACCTACCAGCAAGCTCAGTATCAGAATGAACTGTTTGTCTTTAATGTGCTTCTCGCGCCACTTGATGAAACGCTGAAGCACATCCCATTTCTCTTCAGAAGTCCTCATTATTTTCAGTTATTTAATTCACCCGGAAGAAACACGGATACATGCAGATTTTCATGAATTATCATTCCATAAATAAAAAATCGCTTCATCGTGTTAACCCCCGTTTCTTTCCTCGCATGGAGTTCATTTCATTCACGGATAATCTTCACTTCGCCCCCTTTACCCAACTTAATGATGCTGGATGGTTTGGGATGACCGGTTTCTTCCCGACGATAATCTACCACATAATCCACAGCCTGCTTGATTTCCTCACTTATTTCGCTGAATACTGCCGGTGACGGCTGCCCGCTGATATTTGCCGAAGTGGAAACGATAGCCTTGCGGAAACGAAAACAAAGTTCTTTCGAAAAAGCCTCATTGGTCACACGGATACCTACACTCCCGTCTTCGGCAAGCAGGTTAGGTGCCAAATTTCTCGCGCCATCGTAAATGATGGTCAAGGGTTTGGTGGTCATCTCTATCAGATCCCATGCTACAGGAGGAACCTCACGTACATAAAAGTCGACCTTCACCGGACTATCTACCAGCACAAGCATCGCCTTACTGTCTGCCCTCCGCTTGATTTCATACACCCGTTTCACTGCTTCCTCGTTGGTAGCATCACACCCGATGCCCCATACCGTATCAGTGGGATAGAGAATCACTCCTCCTTTATACATCACTTCACATGCTTTCCTGATTTCTTCTTTCATCATATCATACCTATTTATATAAGGAATACAGAAGCGTCGAGACACAAAAACACAAAAAAATCTTCAAGAAAACGCTTTGCGCCTCCGCGTCCTTGTGTTCCAAAAACCACAAGTCGCACAAAAGTACAAAACTTTCATTAAATTTGCACGAAGAAAGCCTTACTTTATGACAACCGAACGAAAAATCATCCATATTGACATGGATGCCTTCTATGCATCTATCGAACAACGCGACCATCCCGAGTTGAAAGGAAAACCCGTTGCCGTAGGCCACGCCGACAAACGCGGCGTAGTGGCTGCTGCCAGCTACGAAGCCCGCAAGTACGGTGTACGTTCTGCCATGTCGTCGGTCAAAGCGCGTAAACTCTGCCCTCATCTTCATTTCATCGAAGGCAGAATGGACGTGTACAAAGAAGTATCAGCACAGATACACGAAATCTTCCACCGCTACACCGACCTCATCGAACCCATCTCGCTGGACGAAGCCTTTCTCGATGTGACCGAGAATAAGAAAGGCATGGAACTGGCGGTAGACATAGCCCGTGAAATCAAACGAAGCATCCGCGATGAACTGCACCTCATAGCTTCGGCAGGTATATCCTACAACAAATTCCTCGCCAAAGTAGCTTCCGACCTCCGCAAGCCTGACGGCTTATGCACCATCCATCCGGCACAGGCACAAGACTTTATCGATCACTTACCTATTGAGGCTTTTTGGGGTGTAGGCCCCGTCACGGCACAAAAAATGCATATTCTAGGTATCTATAACGGACGGACATTGCGCGAATGTTCGCTGGAAATGCTTGTGCGCCAATTCGGTAAAGCTGGACAGATTTACTACGATTTCGCCCGCGGTATTGACAACCGGCCTGTAGAACCAACCCGTATCCGTAAATCCATCGGGTGCGAGCATACCCTGGAAAAAGACATATCTGTACGTTCTGCGGTCATCATCGAATTATACCACGTGGCCTGCGAACTGTGCGAACGCTTAGAACGGAAAAACTTCCAAGGCTCTACCCTGACGCTTAAGGTGAAATTCCATGATTTCACCCAAATCACCCGTAGCTTGAGTACAGACAAACCGCTCCGCACCCTGAAAGAAATCCTCCCTCTCGCCAAGCAATTACTGAATGGAGTAGATTACGAAACTCACCCTGTGCGCCTGCTGGGACTTTCCGTATCCAATCCCAAAGAAAATTCGTTTACCTCTTGCAACAGCGAGAAAAAAGAATGGATTCAACTCCGGCTAAACTTTGACGAATAAGTATTAACAGACAACTATAATGCAATGATACGGCTTTCCGAAGTAAATTCTAATGCAGAAAGATTGAAAGAAGTAAGCCAATAGGCACGGCAAGACAAAGAACTGACAGGCAAGCATGCCACTTCCTGATTCAGCCGATGAAAAAAAACAGAAAACGGCTCGCTACCTTTTCTTTCTATAAAAAAAGGAGACACGAAAATCATGCCAGGCAACCATTCTGTATGACTGATTTCCTCTGCCAACGGATATATCCGGACAACATTCCCAGCTTCATCCAATTCAAGCACCGGAAAAGACAACCAATCCCCTGTATTCACTTGGTAAACACGGTGCGTAGCCACACGTCTCATTTTCTGTTCTCTATTTTCCTGACAGGTTGTATTTGACTACGGCCTACCACTCTTTCTTTCCGCTCCAGCCTTGATGTATCTCTGACTGCAACAGTATCCGGCACAGAAACAGCTTCTTTCTCTTTTACGTGATAACGGGTCAAATGGATATCATTTACCAATAACGATGTTCCCGTAGACTCTTCATCCATAAAATAAACAAAACCACTGATGCTTTGAATGGCAAAAGCCGAATCGGGACGCAGATACAAACGCTGCATCCCCGAATGTGTAACCATGCGGGTCAAGCCTTGCACACTGTCGTTATCGAAATAAAAATTAAGTGCCATGACAGCCTTGCCCGATTGTTTCGCCGAAGAAGGGATAAAGTGGAAATCAGCCTTCAGCTCCATGGCATCATAAGGCTTAAATGTCGTATCCGTCTTCAAATCAAAAACCACCTTGTTGGTCAACGGAGAAGCAGAGAGCCAATACAACGGACGGTCTTGCCATACATCTACCGTATCGCCCGACATCGAGACATCAATCTGATTGTCCCGCTTTGCCACTACTTCCTTCATCTGCTTTTCCTCTTTCTCCAACCGTTCCTGCAAGCTGCGGTAAATTGTTGCCAGTTCCTCTGCATGACGGGTATACCATACCATCGACGAGTCAAACTCGGCCTCGGTCACCTGATGCTTTTGGAAAACATAATCCAAATAAGCGTCTTTCTTGTACGATTCGGCATACGGCAACGAGGTGCTCATGGTAGAAGCCAGATGATAATCATACAGCAGGCTCTCCATGGCATCCGGCTGGATAATGTCATCGGGAATCTTCTTCCCGCAACTTGCCAGCAAGCCTAAAGCCAATACTACATACAATCCAGTCGTTGTTCTCATGATTGTTTTTCTTCCTTGGTATTCTCCATTTTCTGAAACTCTTGTCCCAATGTCCGACTATAAAACAAAAATGCAGCAATCACTCCACAACTGATTGAAGCGTCTGCAAAATTAAAAATGGGACTGAAGAAAATAAAGCGGTCACCGCCACAGAAAGGCATCCAGTCGGGCCAATAAGTATCAATAATAGGGAAATAGAACATATCCACCACCTTGCCATGCAGCCAAGAGCCATATCCTTCACCTACCGGCACCCAATGGGCCAGTGTATAAGAAGTACTCTCGCTGAAAATTTCACCATAGCACACACAATCAATGATGTTGCCTATGGCTCCAGCCAGCATACAAGCCAAACAAACGATATACCCTGTTTTCAACTTTTCTGCCCGATGCGTAGCCTTATACAAATACCACGTAATGAATATGACTGCCACAATACGGAACATCGTAAGAAGTAGCTTCGGAAGGATTTCCATTCCAAAAGCCATTCCTTTATTTTCCACAAAAACAAGATAAAACCAATCTGTAATATGAATGCTTTCGTGTAAGTACATTCCTGTCTTCACACAAATCTTGATTACCTGGTCTATTACCAATACCACGAAAACTATCAAAGCCGCCAGACGCCCTTGCGTCAGAATCTTCTTCATCTATCCACTTTATTATAGGTGACAAGCCAACGAGTTGACAAGTTGACAAGGTTCTTTCGGACATTTTATCTTTCTATCTTACAGCCCTGTCACCTTGTCAACCGATACCTTGCCGACTCAATCATTTATTTTACTCCGTGCTGCTTTGCCTCAATGCTCAGCGTGGCATGAGGCACGGCACGCAACCTTTCTTTCGGAATCAGTTTCCCCGTCTCGCGGCAAATGCCGTACGTCTTGTTCTCAATACGCACCAATGCGGCACGCAAGTTCTGGATGAACTTCAGCTGACGGGCTGCCAGGCGGGTTGTCTCTTCTTTCGACAACGTGTTGGCACCTTCCTCCAATACTTTATAAGTAGGGGAAGTATCATCCGTATCGTTGCCGTCCGTATTCATGATACTGCTTTTCAATTTTTCATAGTCGCGCTCGGCGAGCTGAAGTTTCTCCATGATAATAGCGCGGAATTCTTCGAGTTCTGCGTCAGAATATCTTGTCTTTTCAGCCATAAAATAATAATTTTAAAGTTAATAATTAGAGTTTCGACACTTTCACATACAACGTGAAATCATCAAAGTTCAGTTCAACACCACCCGGCACCTCATCAGACAGTTCCAATGAGTTTGCCAGCACTTGGTTGCAAATATACGTATTATATTCTTTTACCGCATCATCTGTATTCGGATTTTTTGACAATACCAAATGAATCTTGTCGGTTATCTCAAAACCACTGTTCTTACGGATATTCTGAATGCGGTTCACCAGTTCACGTGCTATACCTTCACGGCGCAAGGATTCAGTGATGGTCACCTCAAGTGCTACCGTCAGCTTGCCTTCGTTAGCAACCAGCCAGCCGGGGATATCTTCGCTGTAGATTTCCACATCAGTGGCTTCGATGAGTGCCTCGCCGTCTGCCAGCTGAAGATTGTATTTGCCGTTCCGTTCCAGTTCGGCAATGGCTTCCTGCGACAATTCTGCCACAGCTGCCGCTACGGCTTTCATCTGCTTACCGAACTTCGGCCCCAGCTTCTTGAAGTCACATTTCACCTTCTTCACCAGCACACCGGCTTCTTCTACAAACTGAAGCTCTTTCACATTCACCTCACTTAAAATCAAATCCTTCACTGCCTCGATGTGACGTTTCTGTTCCTCATCCACTACGGGAACCATGATGCATTGAAGCGGCTGGCGCACCTTGATATTCACCTTGCGGCGCAAAGCCAGTACCATCGAAGTCACATCCTGCGCCATCTGCATACGCGCTTCCAGTTCCTTGTCTATCAGGCTTTCATCCGCTACGGGGAAGTTTGCCAAGTGTACCGATACCACATGGTCACGCTCCGTCACCTTTATCAGGTCCATATACAGGCGGTCGGCATAGAACGGTGCAATCGGAGCCATCAGTTTCGCCACCGTTTCCAGACAAGTGTATAAGGTCTGGTAAGCCGACAATTTGTCTTGCGACATCGCGCTTCCCCAGAAACGTTTCCGGTTCAGGCGTACATACCAGTTGCTCAGGTTATCGTTTACGAAATCCGTTATCAAGCGTCCTGCCTTTGTAGGCTCGTAATCATTGAAGCAAGCATCTACATCTTTTATCAACGAATTGAGCAAAGACAGAATCCAGCGGTCGATTTCCGGACGTTCTGATACCGGCACTTCTTTCTCGGCATAGGTAAAGCCGTCTACATTGGCATAAAGAGCAAAGAACGAATACGTATTATATAAAGTGCCGAAGAACTTGCGGCGCACTTCATCTACTCCGTCCGTATCAAACTTCAGGTTATCCCACGGAGCCGAGTTCGTAATCATGTACCAGCGCAAGGGGTCGGAACCGAACTTCTCGATGGTACTGAACGGGTCTACCGCATTGCCCAAACGTTTCGACATCTTGTTTCCGTTCTTATCCAACACCAATCCGTTGGAAATGACATTCTTGTAAGCCACGCTATCGAATACCATCGTAGCTATCGCATGGAGGGTAAAGAACCATCCGCGGGTCTGGTCTACACCTTCGGCGATGAAATCTGCCGGATAATACGAGCGGCTATCCACCAGTTCCTTGTTCTCGAACGGATAGTGCAATTGCGCGTAAGGCATCGAACCCGAATCAAACCATACGTCTATCAGGTCCGCCTCGCGCTTCATCGGTTTGCCCGCAGGCGAAACCAAGATGATATCGTCCACATACGGACGGTGCAAGTCTATCTTGTCGTAATTCTCTTTCGTATATTTGCCCGGCACGAAGCCCAGTTTCTTGTACGGATTCTCCGCCATGAAACCAGCCTCAACCGCTTTCTCGATTTCATTATACAGTTCTTCTACCGAACCGATGCAGATTTCGGCACCGTCTTCGTCACGCCAGATAGGAAGCGGAGTCCCCCAATAGCGCGAACGGCTCAGATTCCAGTCGTTCAGGTTCTCCAGCCACTTGCCGAAGCGTCCCGAACCGGTCGATTCCGGTTTCCAGTTGATGGTCTTGTTCAGTTCAATCATCCGGTCCTTGCAAGCCGTAGAGCGGATAAACCAGCTGTCCAGCGGATAGTAAAGCACCGGCTTGTCGGTACGCCAGCAGTGTGGATAGTTGTGTACGTGCTTTTCCATCTTGAACGCCTGGTTTGCCTGCTTCATCTTCATGCAGATATATACATCGAGCGATTCAGCCGCTTGCGCCGCCTTCTCATCATACTTGCCATCAACGGTGAACTGTGGGTCGTAAGCGTTCTTCACCCATCTGCCCTGATACTCTTTATAGGTATCCACGTCTACACATTCGGCTACGAACTTCTCGTCCAGCTCGTCCAGCAGGTAGAACTTACCGGTCAGGTCCACCATGGGGCGTGTCTCGCCTTTCTTGTTAATCATAAAGAGCGAAGGGATGCCTGCGGCTTTTGCCACGAAAGCATCGTCAGCACCGAACGTAGGAGCGATATGTACGATACCCGTACCGTCTTCTACGGTCACATAGTCACCCGCAATGACACGGAAAGCTTTTGCAGAAGCGTCATGCCAGTTTCCGTCTTCGTCCAGCTCTACCGGCTTCACCCACGGGAAAAGCTGCTCGTATTCCATGCCTACCAAGTCGGGACCCTTGTATTCGCCCACTACCTTAAACGGCACCAGCTTGTCGCCCGGCTTGTAGTCTTCCAGCGCCATGCCTTCCGCCTTCTTGTTGAAGTGTGTGTAAAGCAAAGCCTTTGCCAGGACCACCGTTATCTTCTCGCCGGTATAAGGATTGTAAGTCTGCACGGCTACATAGTCTATCTTCGGACCAACGCAGAGCGCGGTATTCGAAGGCAATGTCCACGGTGTAGTGGTCCATGCCAGGAAATAAGGAGTTCCCCACTCCGCCATTTCGGGTTTCGGGTTCTTTATCTTGAACTGGCCTACTACAGTAAGGTCTTTTACGTCCCGGTAACATCCCGGCTGGTTCAGTTCGTGCGAGCTAAGTCCCGTGCCTGCCGCGGGAGAATAAGGCTGGATGGTATATCCCTTATACAGCAAGCCTTTCTTATAAAGTTGTTGCAAAAGCCACCACAAGGTTTCGATGTAGCGGTTGTCATACGTAATATACGGATTATCCAAGTCTACCCAATAGCCCATCTTATGGGTCAAGTCGGTCCATTCCTTGGTGAACTTCATCACGTCCGTGCGGCAATGCTGATTGTATTCAGCCACTGATATGGTCTTGCCTATGTCTTCCTTCGTAATGCCCAACGCTTTCTCTACACCCAGTTCCACCGGAAGCCCGTGCGTATCCCAGCCTGCTTTGCGCTTCACCTGAAAGCCTTTCATCGTCTTGTAACGGCAGAAAGTATCCTTAATGGTACGCGCCATCACGTGGTGGATGCCCGGCATACCGTTTGCCGAGGGAGGTCCTTCGTAAAACACAAAAGAAGGATGCCCTTCACGTTCCGTCATACTGCGGGAGAACACATCGTTCTCGTCCCATTTCTTCAGCACTTCCTTGTTGATGTCAGAAAGGTTCAGTTGTGAATATTCAGTAAATTTCTTACTCATATAGAATGCATTTATCTTTTTCGTTTTTTCTTCGGAAATACCCTTCCCGAATTTAGGCTGCAAATTTATAAGAAAAAAGAATATCCGGAAAACTTTTCAGCTAATATTCACATAAACAAGCGTTAATTTGTTTCGGCACATGGTAAAGACGATGTGCACATCGTCTCTACGGAAACGGTGCGAAACGTATAGGAAGATTCTAAGCCGTTCCATCATACATTAGTTCATACCCTGCCCAACAAACTTATCGGAGAAAATAAGGTGAAGAGTTTCACACTATCAAAACTCTTTTCTATCTTTGCAACGACAATAAACAAAGACTTATGAACGCTATTGTGACGCAGATGGTTATTCTGTTCATCATCGTAATCATCGGCTACTTCCTGAGCAAAAAGAAAATGATGGACGCGGATTTCGACCGCAAACTATCTGTTTTAGTGATTAACGTAACCTGCCCCAGCCTGATTCTGTCTTCCGTAATGGGCGACACGCTTCCCGATAAAGGTTTTATCCTGCCTCTGCTCGTCGTGGGATTCGCTACCTATATCGTTCTTATCGGCGGAGCTTTCCTGCTTCCACGGCTCCTGCCCGTAAAGGCTGCCGACCGGGGTATCTATAGTTTTATGCTGGCTTTCGGCAATGTAGGCTTTATCGGCTATCCCATTGTGGCTTCCATTTTCGGAGCAAACGCAGTGTTTTATGCCTGCATCCTCAATTTCCCCAGCACCTTGCTGATATTCGTGTTCGGCACCCTCTTCGTTTCGGGAGGAGAAGGCAAGGTACGCTTCGATTGGCGCACACTCTATTGTCCGGCGATGATAGCTTCTTACCTTTCCATTCTGATTGTAGTGACCGGCTGGATACCTCCCAAAGTGCTCAGCACGCCTTTCGTCCTCTTGGGCAACATCACCGTGCCCGCCGCCCTGCTCATCGTAGGCTCTTCCATTGCCCAGGTCCCTATCTGGCGCATGTTCAGCAATACGGCTATCTACCTCATGTCTGCCCTCCGCCTGATGCTGGTTCCCCTCCTGATATTATACCTCTCGCGCCTGTGCCGGGTAGAGGAAACCATCGCCAACATCAACGTGGTATTGGCAGCAATGCCCGTAGCTTCCTACGGCACTCTGTTCTGCATCCAGTATGGGAAAGGGGAAGTCATCATGGCGGAAGGCACGTTTATCACCACCTTGCTTTCGGTGATTAGCATTCCTTTGCTAACGATGTTTTTATAAAATGAATATCCACAAACATCCCATGTAGGGGCGTATCGCATACGCCCGAATGCATCTACTTATCCACGTGGATGTCTTCGGGGCGTATGCGATACGCCCCTACAAGCAAATTGGGTAAAATGCGGACATTCATTAACTATTTTTATTAACCCATTTTTTGTCTTGATTATTGCAACCATTTTAGGTGGATGCAATAACCATCCGGCAAGCCCTACTCTATTAAATAAGGTGGAAAGCCTGATGCAAGCACAACCGGACAGCGCATACACCTTATTGGCTTCTATCAATACAGATACACAGAAATCAATGATTCCTTATCTATTGCTTCCAACGAATCGAAAATACTCGAAATAGAAAACCGCTACAAGCACCAAAAACTGAAAACCGAGAATGCCGAGCTTCGGCTCAGGCAAACAGGCTATCTGCTGGCTTGCGCCGTATGCCTGATAGTAGTCTTAATCGTGCTTTGGATTTACTTCGGCTACCGCAAGCGGACGGAAAAGAGACTCCTGCTGCAACAAGCCGACCTGCGCGATACACGCAACCGCCTGCTGGAACTGTCCATCGAGATGGAGCGGAAAAACGCCCTGCTGAAACATTCGGAAGAAGAGGAAAAGGCACTGGAGCGGATGCGCGAAGAAATGGAAACACTGACCGCACGCTATCGCACCCTGCGGGAAAACATGCTGGAAAGCTCGCCTGTATACAAGAAACTGCACCAGCTGGCAAAGCAGAAGAAGCCGCAAAACACCCAGACGCTCATTAGCGAAGAGCTATGGGAGCAAATCAAGCAACAAGCGCAAAAGGTATATCCCAGCCTGCGCCGTTACGTCATCAACCGCTGTCCCGACCTGAACGAATCGGAATGGGCATACTGCTGCCTCTACCTATTCGGGTTCGACACCAACGACGAGGCATTGCTGCTTGGCATCAACACTTCTTCGGTACGCACCAAAACCTTGCGCCTGCGCTCGCGGCTGAACATCGACCTGCCCGCACAAATGTCACTTTATGAATATATTACCATGCAGATATAAGCTGCTTCTGCACATTTTTTTACCGCACTGGGTATAACGCAAATAGCCAATGTAGGGGCGTATCGCATACGCCCGGATGCACCAACTTACCCACGTGGACGCTTTCGGGCGTATGCGATACGCCCCTACAAGCAATTTGGCAAAATGAGGACATTCATTTAACAATTTATTTTCGAAAGGAAGACAATCGGTTTTCAGATGTCTCCTTTTTACGTTCTCCAATTGGAAACCGTACGTTTTTGATATCAAAACCGTATGTTCTCCAATTGAAAACCGTACGGTTTCCAATTGGAGAACGTAAAAGGGAGATGCCCGAAACAACAATAGGAGGCTTCCGCAAAGGCAATGGCATCCTTCCGAATATGCTTTGCACAAAAAGAAAGCGTCGCAAAACATGCTTCCGCATGCCTGCGACGCCTCTCGCTTTATACACCTTTAAACAAAATGAACTTTCGTTCCTTTATTTGCGCGCTTCGGCAATATAGCCTAACGCTTCCTTACACTTATCGGTAATGTAAGCCCAGTCTTCTGCCGCTACCTTATCCTTCGGGAAGAGCTTCGAACCCATGCCTACGCAGAACACGCCAGCCTTGATCCATGAAGTCAGGTTTTCCTGGGTAGGCTCTACACCGCCAGTCACCATCAGTTTCGACCACGGCATCGGTGCCAACATGCCTTTTACCAATTTCGGACCTAATACATCACCCGGGAATATCTTACACAGGTCGCAGCCTACTTCTTGTGCAAAGCCTACTTCGGACACGCTTCCGCATCCCGGAGTGTAAGCTACCAAACGGCGGTTGCATACCTTAGCGATTTCGGGATTGAACAACGGACCTACCACGAAGTTGGCTCCCAACTGGATATAGAGTGCAGCCGTAGCAGGGTCTACTACAGAGCCTACGCCCATCGCCATTTCAGGACATTCCTTAGCGGCGAACTTCACTACTTCGGCAAATACCTCGTGAGCGAAGTCACCACGGTTTGTAAACTCGAAAGCACGCACGCCGCCATCATAGCAAGCCTTAACCACTTTCTTTGCCACTTCTGCGTCTTTATGGTAGAACACAGGCACCATTCCGGTTGAACCGATTTTGTTCAACACAGCTATCTTATCAAATTTTGCCACAATTTAAAGTTTTAAGTTTATGAAATTTCTCACCACAGATTACACAGATTATTTTAAAATCAAATGAACCTATCTGTGTAATCTGTGGTGAATAAAAAGATTTAGCGTTGTACGCGACCGCTTGCATCACCGCCAGCCAGTGCTTCTACCTCTTCTACCGAAACAAGGTTGAAGTCACCGTTGATGGTATGTTTCAATGCAGAAGCAGCTACGGCAAATTCCAATGCTTCGCCTTGATTCGGCTTCGTCAGCAGACCGTGGATGATACCGCCTGAGAACGAGTCGCCGCCACCTACACGGTCGATAATGGGGTTGATGTCGTAACGCTTCGATGTATAGAACTCTTCGCCGTTATAAATCATTGCTTTCCAGCCATTGTGAGTAGCCGAGAACGATTCACGCAACGTAGAGATAACATACTTGAATCCGAATTCTTTCGCCATGGCAGTGAAAATGCCTTTGTAACCTTCCGCATCGGTCTTTCCGCCTTCTACATCAGCATCGGGCTTGAATCCCAGGCAGAGTTCCGCATCTTCTTCGTTTCCGATGCAAACATCCACGTATTGCATCAACGGGCGCATGATAGACTGGGCTTTTTCCTTGGTCCACAATTTCTTACGGAAGTTCAAGTCTACAGATACCGTTACTCCGTGACGCTTGGCAGCCTCGCAAGCCAATTTGGTCAGTTCTGCAGCTTTATCGGAAATAGCCGGCGTGATACCCGACCAATGGAACCAGTCAGCACCTTCCATGATAGCATCAAAGTCGAAGTCAGAAGGATCAGCTTCAGCGATAGCTGAGTGTGCACGGTCGTAAATCACTTTACTCGGGCGCATAGAAGCACCTGTTTCAAGATAATAAATACCCAGACGGTCACCGCCACGGGCAATATAATCGGTCTTGACACCATATTTGCGCAAAGCGTTGAGGGCACATTGTCCGATTTCATGCTTCGGCAATTTGGTTACAAAATAAGCATCATGTCCATAATTGGCACAGCTGACAGCTACATTCGCTTCGCCGCCACCATACACTACATCGAAACTATCCGACTGTACGAACCGCGTATTGCCCGGCGTAGACAGCCGCAACATAATCTCGCCTAAAGTAACAATTTTTCCCATTGCTAATAATTTTTATATCGTTTATACTTCTTGTTTGATTAAATTCCATACTTTCCATAAAGGAAAACATTTATCCACTCTGTGTACGCACACAAAGGTACGATTTATTTTTTAAATACCAAAAAAAGTAATATATTTGTATCGATATTTTTTCAACACACACATTTTAAACCATCTTTTAAAACACATTTTATTAAGGTATAGAGACATGGACAAACAAGCAGAACGAATCCGAATCAAAGACATAGCCCATCTGGCAGGGGTATCAGTAGGCACGGTCGACCGTGTGCTTCACGGACGCAGCGGAGTATCTGAAGCCAGCCGGAAAAAAGTAGAAAATATCCTGAAACAACTAGACTACCAGCCGAATATGTATGCCAGCGCACTGGCATCGAACAAGAAATACGTCTTTGCCTGCCTGCTGCCCCAACATTCAGCAGGAGAATACTGGACGTATGTAGAAAACGGGATGAAACGTGCTATCAAGGCATTCTCGGATTTCAATATATCACTGGTAAGCGGATATTACGACCAATATATGCCAGGCGACTTCAGGCGGGCAGGAGAAAAACTGCTGGAAGAGGCTCCCGACGGACTGGTCATCTCTCCTACCATCGAATCGGAAACTACCGGATTTGCCGGCGAGCTGCAGGCACGTTCTATACCTTATATATTTATAGACTCGAACATCCCAAGCCTCAAACCGCTTGCCTTTTACGGGCAACATGCCAAACAAAGCGGATACTTTGCCGCACGCATCATGAAAATGCTGATGCAAGACCAAACCGAACTGGTAATATTCCGCCAGATAAACGAAGGCAGGCTGGGTTCGAACCAGCAGCTGCATCGCGAAGAAGGATTTTACAGCTATATGAAAGAACATCATCCCAACCTGACAATGCTGGAACTGAACCTGTATGCCAAACGACCGGGCGAGGATGAAACGTTGCTGAATGATTTCTTCCGGGAACATCCGGAACTGTCCTATGGCATTACATTCAACTCGAAAGCATATATCATTGGCGAATACATGGAAAAGCAGCACCGGAAAAACTTTCACCTGATGGGATATGACCTGTTGGAGCGTAATGTCAACTGCCTGAGAAAAGGCAGTATCGACTTTATTATCGCCCAGCAACCCTCACTTCAAGGCTATAACAGCATTGCAAGCCTGTGCGACCATTTAATCCTGAAGAAAACTATCAAAGAATGCAACTATATGCCCATCAATTTCCTTTCGATAGAAAACATCGACTTCTATCTGGACATGCACCGGAACAATCATAACTAACCTTTAGTTCTTGAGCCTGTGACTTCTTACGTTCTTCATAACAGAAACCCACAAACTCAAAAACCCAAAAACTTAAAAACTCAAAAAAACAAAAACCCAATTATTTATGGAAACAACTTATTTGAAAATCAACCCTGCCGACAATGTAGCCGTTGCAATCACCCCGTTGAAATCAGGCGAAACCATTACCGTAGACGGTCAGGACATCGTGCTGAAAACAGACATTCCCGCCGGACACAAGGTGACACTGACGGACTTTAATGAAGGCGACAACATCATCAAATACGGATATCCCATCGGACACGCCACAAAGCACGTACCGCAAGGAAGCTGGATTTCGGAAAAGGAAATCAAGACCAACCTTGCCGGATTGCTGGAATACACGTACCAGCCGGCCGAAGTAGCGCTAGACATCCCCTACGAAAACCGTACATTCAAAGGTTACCGGCGTAAAAACGGTGACGTGGGCATCCGCAACGAGATATGGATTATTCCGACCGTGGGCTGCGTGAACGGCATCGTAAACCAACTTGCCGAAACCTTGCGCCGGGAAACAAACGAGGAAGGCATTGATGCCATCGTAGCTTTCCCCCACAACTATGGCTGCTCGCAACTGGGAGATGACCACGAAAACACCAAGAAAATCTTGCGCGACATGGTGCTTCACCCCAATGCCGGAGCCGTACTGGTAGTAGGACTGGGATGTGAAAACAACCAGCCGGACATCTTCCGTGAATTTATCGGTACGTATGATGAAGAGCGCATCAAATTTATGGTAGCACAGAAAGTGGACGACGAACTGGAAGAAGGCATGAAGATTCTGCGGGACCTGTATGCCAAATGCAAGCAGGATATCCGCACCGATGTCCCACTCTCGGAACTGCGCGTAGGACTAAAATGTGGAGGCTCGGACGGATTCTCGGGCATTACAGCCAATCCGCTGCTGGGCATGTTCTCTGACTACCTCATCGCACAAGGCGGCACTTCTGTCCTGACCGAAGTACCGGAAATGTTCGGTGCCGAAACCATCCTGATGAACCGCTGTAAAACTCCGGAACTGTTCGAACAGACCGTACACCTGATAAATGACTTCAAAGAATACTTTTTGTCACACGGCGAACCTGTAGGCGAAAATCCATCTCCAGGAAACAAGGCTGGAGGCATTTCCACTCTGGAAGAAAAAGCTTTGGGATGCACACAAAAGTGCGGAAAGAGTTATGTGTCGGGGGTATTGCCTTACGGCGAACGCTTGCAGACGAAAGGCTTAAGCCTACTGTCGGCACCAGGCAACGACTTAGTAGCAGCTACAGCTCTGGCTTCATGCGGCTGCCACCTCGTACTCTTTACTACTGGACGCGGTACACCTTTCGGCACTTACGTCCCCACAATGAAAATATCCACCAATTCCCGCCTTGCTGCCCACAAGCCCGGATGGATTGACTTTAATGCTGGAGTAATCGTAGAAAACGAACCGATGGAAGTAACTTGCCGCCGTTTTACCGACTATGTCATCCAAGTGGCAAGCGGAGAATGGGTAAACAATGAAAAGAAAAACTACCGCGAAATAGCCATCTTCAAGACTGGAGTTACGCTATAAGGAATGAAAAATAAAGCAATGAAACAAATAACGGAGGGTGCAGAAGCATTGCTCCGTTATTTGTTTTGAATATCCGCAAACATCCCAATGGATGAAAAGGAGTTATGCCCGCTTCGCTCACAGGAGTTAAACGCCAATAGTCCTGCTATGGTTTCCATTAGTAAAAGTATTGGCTTCTAACTCCCTTTAACTCCCTGAAATAACTCCTTATTGGTGAAATGCGGACATTCATATAAAAATATTATCTTTGCACCAGCTTTCATTTTACAGATTTTTCGACTCATGGACTATAACAAACTGACTCCCATTGTAAACAAGCCGAACGGATGGGCACTGATGCCGCTCGTCGTTTTTCTGTGCCTGTACCTGATAACCTCCATCATCGTCAACGACTTTTACAAAGTTCCCATAACCGTGGCGTTCCTGGTAGCTTCGGTTTATGCCGTCGCCACAACCAAAGGGCTTTCGCTGAACGACCGCATCCTGCAATACTCTTCGGGAGCCGCCAATACCAACATCATGCTGATGATTTGGATATTTATCCTTGCCGGAGCCTTTGCCCAGTCGGCAAAAGCCATGGGGGCCATTGATGCTACCGTCAATCTTACCCTCTGGCTCCTTCCGGAAAACCTGTTGCTTGCCGGCGTATTTCTCGCCTCGTGCTTTATCTCGCTCTCCATCGGCACCTCGGTAGGCACCATTGTCGCCCTTGCTCCGGTAGCTGCAGGCATTGCCGCCAAGACCGACATCAGCATGGCGTTTATGACGGCAATCGTCGTTGGAGGGGCTTTCTTTGGTGACAATCTTTCTTTTATTTCCGATACCACCATTGCCGCGACACGCACCCAAGGCTGCGTGATGCGAGACAAGTTCCGTGTCAATTTTCTGATTGCTCTCCCGGCAGCCCTGCTGGTATTGATATACTACATTGTATACGGAATGCAAACCGAAGCCCATCCCGACATCTCTCCCATCGAATGGGTGAAAATCATCCCCTACCTTATCGTGCTGGGAACTTCCATCGCCGGAATGAATGTCACACTGGTATTGATCTTAGGCTTGCTGTCGACCGGCATCATCGGATGGGGATACGGCACATTCGACCTTTTCGGATGGTTTGGCGCAATGGGAGAAGGTGTACTGGGAATGGGGGAACTGATTATCATCACGCTGATGGCAGGTGGTATGCTGGAACTCATCCGGTTCAATGGAGGCATCGACTATATCCTGCACCGGCTGACCGAACGCATCAACAACAAACGGGGAGCCGAATTCAGCATTGCCGCCCTCGTCAGCCTTGCCAATTTCTGTACCGCCAACAATACGATTGCCATCATCACAGTGGGTCCACTCGCCAGCCGCATAGCGGAAGAATACCGGGTAGACAAGCGGAAAAGTGCCAGCATACTCGACACATTCTCGTGCGTAATACAGGGCATTATCCCCTATGGAGCACAGCTGCTGATTGCAGCCGGACTGACCCAATTGTCTCCACTCGACATTATTCCCTACCTTTATTATCCGATGGCATTAGGAATATTCGCCATCCTAAGCATCGCATTCCGTTTCCCGCGACGGTACTCCTGATGAAATATTATAAAAAGCACCACAGATTACACGGATATTCAATTTTTCGATTTACGAAGTACGATTTTAGAAGCTGTTTTGAATTTCTCCAAAAAGTTTTTCTTGGCTTGATGTATCCGTTTTCGTGTGTGCTTTGGGCGATTTTTTGGTCCTTTCCGCTCCTGTTCTTCGTCAGATAGCCCGCTATCTTCCTCATCACAAAAGCGAAAATGCCTCAAAAACTCATCCCAAATCATCGCACGATAAATTCAAAACAGCTTCTTAATATCAAAAATAGTAAATTATCAAATCGTAAATTGATTAATCTGTGTAATCTGTGGTGAAAAAGCGTCAACGCGCTGCCGTGGCATTGCTGAATGCACTGGTCACCTCATCGAAGAAAACCGGGTCGGGATTTGCCTGAAGCAACTGCATCATCAAATCATATACATCGGCATGGCTGTCCAATTTCATCGCCATCTGCAAATCGGCCAATGACTCTTCATACTTGCCGTTGTTCATATAAACTTCTGCACGTGCCTTATAGTTTTCCACATCCGAAGGAGTCAGGCGGATAGCCTCATCCAAATCGTCTTCCGCTTCGGCGTATGCCTTGGCATTCATCAGCAGCATGCCTCGCGTATAATACGCAAACGCACGATACTCGGTATCCGCTTCGGGTATAAAGCGTAAGCTTTCGTTTACTGCATGGAAAGCCAACTTGGCATCTCCGCAAAAATTACAGACCAAAGCCATATAGCAATGGGCATAGCCATTCTCCGGATTGGCGTTCAGTTCGTTAGTCAGATAAGTATAAGCCTGTTCGATATTACCTTCGTTCAAAGCCTCTACTCCTTTTTGATAATCGGCCGTAACCGGACGCTCGAAACCTTTTGCAAAAAGGGAATTTACCGCCAGCAGCCCGCAAATCAATGTTATAATCAGTGTCTTCATGATACCATTAGGTTGTTTTTGATTGTTGGCTGCGAAATTACAAGCTTTTCTCCGAACAACAAATACCTTTTTTTATGTTCTGCATCAGCTTTTTAACACTTTCCTGCTCAATGACCACAAACCTAAGAAGGTCAGCAGCCCGTTGAACATCAACATTTCATAACCGAAAGCATATCCTGCCAGGTAAAAACACAGGCGGTCGGTGGCATAACACACCAGCGGAGAGAGCAACGCCACATAAGGAACAAACCGGTCGCGAGGCAACCTGCGGGTAAACATTCCGAAAGCAAACATGCCCAACAGCGGCCCGTACGTATAGGCTGCCAGTACATAAATCGTATCGATAATACTCTGACTGCCTACCGCCTTGAACACCAACATACAGCCGATAAAAACAACAGAAATACCTATATGTACACACCGGCGGATGCGTTGTGCCTTACCCTCCGAAAACTGTCCTACCTCCAGAATGTCAATACAGAAACTGGTGGTCAATGCCGCCAATGCCGAATCGGCACTGGAAAAAGCCGCAGCGATTATGCCGATGGTAAAGAGCACCAGCACCACCGGACCTAAATATCCCTCGGCGGCAAACATCGGAAGAATATCATCCCCCTTGGCTGGCAAGTCTACCCCCAACCGGGAAGAAGCCAGCAACAACAATATCCCCAACACCAGAAACAGGAAATTGACCGGCAAAAACGAGAAACCGTAACAATACATATTCTTCTGCGCCTCCTTCAGGTTGCGGCACGAAAGGTTCTTCTGCATCATATCCTGATCCAGCCCTGTCATAACGATGGTAATGAAAATGCCGCTGAAGAACTGCTTGAAAAAGTTTTGCTTCGAATGCCAGTCGTCGAGCACAAAGATACGGCTGTGCGCATTATCCGCCACAGCACCGGCAACCGATGGCCAGTCGCCACCGAGCATCGCCACTACCTTGTATATAATAAGGACTAAAGCCGCCAGCAGGCAGAAGGTCTGCAGGCTATCGGTCCAGACAATGGTACGTATCCCGCTCTTATGCGTGTATAGCCAGATGAGGACTACCGTACCGATGGCAGTCAGCAAAAAAGGGACACCGTATGCTTCGAACACATAATGCTGCAAAATCAGACAGACCAAGTACAGACGCGCGGACGCTCCCAGCAATTTAGAGACCAGAAAAAAAGAAGCGCCCGTCTTATAAGAACAGACACCGAAACGTTCTTTCAAATAAGTATAAATGGAAATCAGGTTCAGCCGGTAATAAAGCGGAAGCAGCACATGGGCTATCAGCAGATAACCGACAAAAAAGCCCAGACAGGTCTGCATATACGTCATATCAATGCTCCGCACCATGCCGGGCACCGAAACAAACGTCACGCCCGAAAGCGAAGCCCCTATCATACCGAACGACACAATGTACCACGGTGACTGGCGGTTGCCCCGGAAAAAAGCATCGTTGTCGCTGCTGCGAACCGACGTGATATGCGCCACCAGCAAAAGGATGCCGAAATAAACCGCTATGGTAACAAGGATGAATATGCCGTTCATTGTCATTTCAATCTATTTAACCGAAGCAGTTCTTCGATTTCTTTCTTGCTGATAGAAGAACGCTCCGCCTTATTGTAAATGTAAAGCAAGTTGATTTCGCTCTCTTCCACCGCTACCACTACCGTAAAGGTAATAACCCGCGCGCCGCCGCTCTTGCCTTTCCCTTTCGAGGTGATAGCCATGCGAATCTTGCGCAATCCGCCGCCCAAGTCGGTACCGAGGTGCGGATTGGCTGAAATCTCAAGAAGCAGTTTCGCATAATCGTCAGCAATGGACGCATAACGTTTACCTAATCTTTTAATTTCCTTATCAAAAGATTTTGCCGTTTTTATCTTATAGTCCATTCCGAAGCTCCTCTAATAATTCTTCGGCAGGCCGTGTTCGTCCAGCCTTCATATCTTTCAGCCCCGCGTCAATCCCGGCAAGGATTTCCTCCTTGCTGATATACTCGGTTTCCTCTTCCTCCTTGCGGGTGCCTTCCAGCAATTTGTCGGCAAGCCATATACGGTTCCGCTCGCTAAGCGAAAGCGACTGGATATATTGCCAAAGACTTTCCATCGATGCTGATACTCTCATAGCGTATTCCTCCTTATATGATTAAGTGACAAGGCAAAGATAGCAAAATATCTTCAAACTCCGCTGCAAACGCACGAAAAAGACACTATTTGAAACGGGACGTATCCACTGCTTCCCGACGCTTCTCCTGATAGCCGCCGAACTTCCACGTAAACGACAAGCCTACGGAACGGTAGCACGAATAATCGTTCGTCACCCACTGGCGGGCAAGACGGATATACGGGTCGATGCCTGCGGTCTCGAAGATGTCCTTGCACCAAGCCGACAGGATGCAGTTCTTGCCGGCGAAAGCATAACGCAACGCGATGTCCACATTGCCGCTGGCTGGCAAATCATACGTGCCCTGATGCGCTTTGCTGCGCACAAACCCGTTCAGCGTCAGACGCAAGTCCGGACGGGTGGAAAGCATAACCGTATTGTTCCATACCGCCATGCCATAGCAGATGCGGCGGTCGAAAGGCATGTCGTAGAAATCGTTGTCTTTCTCGCGCATCCATACGCCTATCAGCGTGAGGCGCGAATCGAGCCATTTCTTTATCTTGAACGGAAGGGAAGCCTGAATGCCCGCCTGACGCTGGAAATCAAAATTCAGATAACGGTAAATCTCCACCAAGCGTTCGGGCGACTGGTAAAGCGTCTGCGTGGCATAATCTTCCGTATGGCTGAACCAGGCAGAAAAGATATACTTCGATTTCAAGACATACACCAACCTCACATCGTAATCTTTCGAAGGCTTCAGCAACGGATTGCCCTGCACTTCCGAATAACCTCCGCCCAGATAAGACACCGCGTCCTGCACCGCCCAATAATCGGGATAACGCTTGCCGCTGCTGAAAGAAAGCTGCACAAGATGGCTGGTAGAAGGTTTATACGTAGCCGTCAGATTCGGATACCAGTCCCATTCGTTCCACACCGGAGTCTGATAATGCTCGGCTGCCAGTGAGAAGTCTACCGACAAGTCTTCGCCGAACGACTTGCTGAAGCCCGCATATACATTCAGCGTCTGTTCCCTTCGCCGTGAAGCCATGTCCGAAGGCAATCCTTCATCCCCCGAATACCGCTGGTACGAATTATCCACACTCGTCGTATAAACCGCCCCGTAGTTCAGCCCCCAGCCGTGCTTCAGCTGATGCTCTTGCCCGAGATAAAACTTCCAGGCATTGATGCGCTGCGCGTCTTCGGTATAAAAGTCCATACCCGTCCCGTCCATTTCGCTGGCGAGGCGTTGGCTGCCCGGCGCATGATACCACGTAAACTCCGTGCCCGCCTTCAGCCCGAACGGAGCCTGATAGTCCAGCCGCCCGTTATGAAGCCACGATTCCTGATTGCCCAAGGTCGTCGCCGTCTGCGTGCCCGTGGTGTATTGGTTATAATGGCTCGTGTCGTAACTCCCGTTGTAAACAAAGCCCAACGTATGGTTCTCGGCAAAGCGGTAATCGGCGCCGAGGCGGAACGTATGCGTATGGTTCCGTCCGCGTCCCGTCTCGTGATTGCGGACGAGATAGGTTTCGTCCTCCGCCTCTTGCCAATGGCGGGCTTCTTTGTCGGTCGTGTTGTAACTCTTGCCGTGCGTATGCGAGTAAAGGAAATCCATCGAGAGTTTCCCTCCATTATATAATAAGGAGGCACGCTCCTCGAACGAAGCCTCGTGCTGCTGGTCGTACTTGGCAAACGCTTCGCCCTGCACCGAACCGGGGTCGCCGATGCGGTGGCGCAGGCGGACGTTTATCAGCGCGCCCCGCACCTGATAGCGTGCCGGAGCATTGTACATCACTTCCACCCGCTCGATGCGGCTGGCAGGCATCGACTTCAATAAGGAATAAAGCTGCTCGACACTCATATTCGTCACCTTTCCGTCCAAGATGACAGTGACGCCCCGTGCCCCCAACGTCAGTCCGCCGTTCATCTCCACCACGCCCGGAAGTTCCTTCAAGGCATCATATACATTGTCTATCGGTTTCTGTGCTATCATCCGCGGCAGGTCGTATTCCAACCGTCCGGGCAACGCCTTCACTACGGGACGCTCGCCCTCCACCATGACTTCGGGCAACGCCTGAAAGAGGCTGTCCGCCTGCACGTCTCCCGTCAGCAGGCTGTCTGCCCGCTCTTGCGCCGGAAGCTTTGCTACGAAAGCCGCCAGCCCTGCAATCAAAATCAGTTGTCTCATCGTTTTTCCGTTTTTTATATTGAACGCAGAGGCGCAAAAACACGGAGGAAATAAACTCTGCGATTCTGCGTCTCTGCGTTCCATTCCATTTTTCGTATCTACTTATAATCTGATGCGGCAAAGTTCGGCATTCGAAACGGAATCTGCCCTATCCTCCGGCTTACCGAGTGTTACCGAAAGTGTTATTTAGTCTTACCGTTTCCTCTCCCATTATATAAAAAGGTGTATCTTTGCCCTGCGAAAGCTTCCTGCAGCATGCAGCGAGAAATTGCAACCCTGCGAAAGTTTCCTGCACGTTGCAGCACGCAATCGCAAGGGAAAAAAACGAATCAAAAAAAGACTGACGCATGAAACTGCCCCTGAAATACATCGCCCTGCTGGTCATCCTCTCACTGACGGGCGTATTCGCCTACCAGACCTATTGGCTGACGAACCTTTACCGCACCCAGCGCAGCCAAATGGAAAGGAACATCCGCGAAGCCATGCGCATGAGCGATTACAACGAAATGATTGTGCGCGTCAGGCGGCTGCAGAACGACCCGTCGGTACAGACCGAAGTGACCGTCTCGACCGGATACGACAACGAGCGGGCGTTTACGAAGACGCATACCATCCGGAGCGTCAAGCAGGGCGACAGCACCCGCATCTCCATCTGGGAACGCGACGCCTCCGATACCACCCGTACCCCACAAGCCGCCCTGCAAGCCAATATGGCTTCCATCCTTTTCGAAAAGAAGAACTCGACCGCCGAGCTTGCCTCCAACTTCCAGCAAGGGCTGCACGCAGGCATGGACCTATTGAACGAGCCTGATTTCGCCGTTTTCGACAGCCTGCTGAGAAGGGAGCTTCACCGCATTGGCATCGATGCGCCCTACCGGCTGATGTACCTGCACCGGGGAAGCAGCGTTGATTCGAGCTATACGTTCACCGACACACTTGCCGTAGAAGGCACCGCCGGCTACCGCCCTTCCCCGCAAGCCGTCACCTACAGTTACAGCTACGACATGCACGGGCATTGGAACTACCTCCTCATCCTGGAGCCGACCGAAAGCCTCGTGCTCGCCCAAATGACAGGTATCCTGACTGCCTCGGCATTGATACTGGCCATTCTGGGACTGTCGTTCGGGTTTCTCATCCGCACCCTCCTGCGCCAAAAGACGCTGGAAGAAATGACAAGCGACTTCACCAACAACATCACCCACGAACTGAAGACCCCCATCGCCGTGGCATACGCCGCCAGCGATGCCCTGCTCAATTTCGGAACCGGAACCGACCCGGCTAAGCGGGAACGCTACCTGCGCATCTGCCAGGAACAGCTCTGGAGACTAAGCGGGCTGGTAGAGCAGATACTCGGCATGTCGATGGAACGCCGGAAGACCTTCCGCCTGCACGTAGAGACCTTCCCGCCCGAAGAAGTCATCACGCCCCTCATCGAGCAGCACAAGTTGAAGGCAGACAAACCCGTCGGCATCACCCTCCGCATCGAGCCGGAAGGACTCGCCGTATGTGCCGACCGCACCCATTTCGGCAACATCGTGAGCAACCTCATCGACAATGCCATTAAATATTCGCCCAGCGAGGCACGGGTCGAAATAAGATGCCGCACCGAAAACGGTTGGTTCATCCTCTCCGTCCGCGACCAAGGCATCGGCATCCCACACGACAAGCAACGCCACGTGTTCGACAAATTCTACCGTGTGCCTACCGGAAACCTGCACGACGTAAAGGGCTACGGGCTCGGGCTGTATTACGTGAAGACCATGACCGAAAAACACGGCGGAACGGTGGAAGTGAAAAGCGAACCGGGACGAGGAAGCGAATTCACGATTAAATTAAGAATGAAGAATTAAGAATGAAGAATAGAGAAGCAATAATCGATGTACTGCTGGTGGAAGACGAGGAGACACTCGCCCTTATCATCAAGGACACGCTGGAAGGGCAAGGCTTCGCTATCCGTTTGGCGGAAAACGGGGAAGAAGGAATCGAAAAGTTCTTCGGCCAAAAGCCGGACGTGGTAGTGGCAGACGTGATGATGCCCCGCATGGACGGATTTGAAATGGTGCGCCGCATCCGGCGCAAGGACAAGCAGACCCCCGTGCTCTTCCTTACCGCCCGTTCCGCCACGAACGACGTGGTAGAGGGCTTCGAATTAGGGGGAAACGATTACCTGAAGAAACCGTTCGGGATGCAGGAACTTATCGTGCGCATCAAAGCCCTCTTGGGACGGGCTTCCAACTATTCCGCCCCGGAAAAGCAAACGTCCGTAACAGAATTCGAAATAGGCAGGTACCGCTTCAACGCCATCACCCAACGCCTCTCCTACCTCGGAAACGAGACCGAACTTTCTTACCGCGAAAGCGAAATCTTGCGCCGCCTCTGTGAAAACCGGAACGAAGTGACCCTGATGCAAGACATCCTGATTGAGTTATGGGGCAACGATACGTTCTTCAACCAGCGCAGCCTGCACGTATTCATCACCAAACTCCGCCACAAGCTCTCGCGCGACGAGCGCATCCGCATCGTAAATGTCCGAGGCATCGGGTACAAACTCATCATCAACTGAAAAAGCCCACAATCACACAGACAACCAATCGCCACCCGCGAAACTTCCAGCCGCTTCAGGAGTTTCAACAGGTTGAAACTGCAGTTTTCACCGATTAAAACCATCGTTTCAGCCTGACAAAAGCCGCAAGGGCTGCGTTTGAAAGTTTTCCTTGCCGCATCGCTTAAAGAAGCCGGATTTTTCGTACATTTGCGCCCCAGAAACAGATAAGGAAATTAGAAACGATGAACCAACAATATCCGTCCGCATTACTCGAAAAGGCAGTAGACGAGTTTGCCAAGCTGCCCGGCATCGGCCGAAAGACCGCCATGAGACTGGTGCTCTACCTGCTGCGGCAGGACACGCAGGCAGTGGAATCATTCGGCAATGCGCTTATCCGCCTGAAACATGAAGTGAAGTATTGCAAGGTGTGCCACAACATTTCGGACACGGACGTCTGCCAGATTTGCTCCAATCCCTCGCGCGATGCCTCGACCATCTGCGTGGTAGAAAACATCCGCGACGTAATGGCAATCGAAAACACCCAGCAATACCGCGGACTGTACCACGTGCTGGGCGGAGTCATCTCGCCGATGGACGGCATCGGTCCCTCGGACCTGCAGATAGAAAGCCTGGTGGAACGCGTGAAGGCAGGCACCGTGTCGGAAGTCATCCTGGCGCTCAGCTCGACCATGGAGGGCGACACAACCAATTTTTACATCTTCCGCAAACTGGCACCCTACAACGTGAAACTGACCATCATCGCCCGGGGCATCTCCATCGGCGACGAGCTGGAATATACCGATGAGGTCACGCTAGGACGATCCATCGCCAACCGGATTGTGTTCACGGGCACCACGATTTGAATTTACGATTTAACGATTTACGATTTTACGATTTATGGAAAAAGAACTGAAACGCCTGATACGGATATTGAAAGCCGAATATGCCCTGATGTGGGTGCTGACTGTGTTGCTCGCCGCGCTATATGAATGCGACATCTTGCCTCAAGGGCTTTTTGCAGGCGATGCCCAAATGGAATACATCATGCAGGTAACCAGCATCCTGCTCACGATATGCCTCATCCCCCTGTCGCTGCGCCTCTTCAACCTGTCACTTACACGGCACATCGCTGCCCTTCCTCTCAAGAATGCCCTAAAGAGTTACCGCCGGTGGAGCGAAATACGCATCGCCCTGCTCACAGTAGCCTCTCTTGCAAGTCTGTCTGCTTACTATTGGACGATGGACACCACCGGATTGCTCTGCACCGGTATGACCGTAATAGCCTCACTGTTTTGCGTTCCAGGCAAAGAACGCCTGCTGAGTGAATTAAACCTCTCTGATACCTCTCTGTCCGAATGAACCCGTCCTTGCATTCCAGTAAAATCAGCCTACGCGCTCCAGAGCCTGAGGATATTGATGAAATGATGTTTTTCGAAAACGATGCCTCGTTTTGGGAAAACGGCCCTGCCACAGGTCCCTATTCGCGTTACCAGTTGAAAAAATACATCGCCGAAAACCAAAACGACCTGTTCGCCGACGGTCAACTCCGCCTCATGATTGAACATGCATCAGGAGAAGTGGCAGGCATTATAGATGTGTTCGCCTTTGACGCGCGTCACCGGCGCGCCGAGACAGGCATTGTTGTAAAACCTGCTTACCGCCGCCAAGGCATTGCCTTTGAGGCACTCTGCTTACTGGAACAACATTGTTTCGGGCTGTTGGGCATTCACCAGCTGTATGCCTACATCCGGAGTGACAATACAGCCAGTTTCCGCCTGTTCAAAAAGCTGGGCTACAGCCTCACCGGTACCCTGAAAGACTGGGTTCATACCGGGGAAGGCTATCGGGATGTATATTTGATGCAAAAATTGGCGACACAATCAGTCCAGTCATTCTAGAAGCTGTTTTGAATTTCTCCAAAAGTTTTTCTTGGCTTGATGTATCCGTTTTCGTGTGTGCTTTGGGCGATAAATTCAAAATAGCTTCTTAAGAAATATATCCCACGTATTTCCCGACAAACCTCCGGAAGGCTGGTATACGCGTCAAACCCTGCTCAAAAAGAAGAATCCCTAAAAGTGCACACAAGATACCTAACATCACATCTATCAGATAATGATGTCCGGAATAGACAGCCGTAAACCATATTCCGCACATGATAACGGTAAACGTCAACCGAAGCCAACAGGCACAATGCGCCCTGAAAGCATAAAACAGGGTAACTACCATATAGGCGGAATGCAAAGAAGGTACCGCAGCAAAGACATTGGCATTACGGCCGTACAACCCATGAAAGACCGTAAGTCCCGTCATCTCATCAAAGCGTCCCAACCCAGCCACATCGCCCGGTGTGTTGAGAACCGGTTCGAAACCATAATGCATGACATACCAGGGTGGAGCTGCAGGATGAATATAATAACCGACAAAACCCAACAGATTGACAAAGAGGAATACCAGTGCAAAATGAAGATAGACCCGGCGCTGGCGCGTAAAATAAAGTCCCAGCCCGAACAAGACCGGCACCGGCACCCAGCACAAATAAAACACTCCTGCCATAAAATCCATAACCGCACAATGGTGAACCGCAAAAAATTCATTAGGTGTCAGTATCCCTTGTGCAGTAGCAATGCCGAAGAGATGCTTCTCGGCTTCGTACAATCCTTTCACATCAATCGGATTAACCTCATAGTTAGGCACGATACGCATCCAGTCATACGATATGGCAAAAACGACAAACGGCAATAAGGCAATTGCCAGCTTACGTGTAAAAGAACCGGAAAAAAACAAAATTACCAGCAAAAGTGTCATTAACCAATGTTCGGGACGTATCCCTACAAACACAGCAGTAACACCCATCCACACCGCAAGTGCCGCCACAAGCGTAATGATTTCCCTGACAGAAGGGAAACCTGCCTTCAATTGTCTCTTAAAATCCATATCAAAATCACTTTATCAGCTGACGACGGCTATATTCGATACGTGCCAATGCTGTAATATTGGCAAAAACTGCAATAAATGCCATCGGTATAATCAGAATCAGCATGGCATCAAACGAAAGCCCGCGGGCACAAGTCGCCGTGATACCACATACCAGCAAAGCTACACTGGTCAGCACGACACGTTCGGGACGTTGCATAAACCCGATTTTACATTCCAGCCCCAATCCTTCGGCACGGGCACGCACGTAACTTACCATCAGCGAACCGATTAAAGCGGCAAAAGTTATAACGGCACCTGCCAGATAGCCATGCCCGATAAGACAAAAACAAATACCTCCCAATGTCACCAGTTCACTATACCGGTCAAGTACCGAATCGTACATGGCTCCGAAAGTAGATGCCATCTTCCCGATGCGTGCCACCTGCCCGTCCATCATGTCAAACAAAGAAGATACCAATATCACTCCACCTGCCCAGGCAATAAGCCGATAGGGCGTTTCGTCCGGATGAGCCCCTGCATAAATCAAAATACAGGCTCCTGCAAGGTTTCCCAGGAAACCGATAGTTGTCACCATATTAGGCGTAATACCTATCTTTATCATTCCATGAACCAGCGGGTCTATCACTTTATAAATAAACTGCTGTAATGCGTCCCGCATCTTTTTAGCTTGTTTTTTTATTTCCATGTCGGTGTTTGATTTGTTTTATTCTGTTTTTCAATCGATTATTTATTTGAGCATCTTTAAATACGAACATACGGTGCAGATTGTAATTCCAACACACAGCTACCGTTACCGAAGTAATAACCTTCGAAAGAATAAAAGCGGTAGAGTCTGTCAGATGCAGACGACTTTGTTGCATCGTCAGAAATTCGGTCAGCAGGTATGTGCCCCACAAATTAAGCCCAATACTTCCCAACCAGACCAGAAGATATTTAAACAACACATACATCGGACCGCAATCTTCAGTATGGAAAGTCCATTTATAATTAATGGCGCAATTCACCAATCCTCCGCTGACCGAGCCTGTCAAGGTAGCATAAACATAATAGATGCCGAATCCCTGATTCAGTACAATACTGACCAGAAAATCGACAACAGTCGCTACCTGTGCCGAAAGCTGGGCACGGATAAACATAAACAAACCTTTCCCCTGAGTGAAACCTATAAGCCAGTCCTTCACGTCACAATCCATCTATAAAAATAAATAACTATCAGCCCATAAATGCCCGACAATATATCATCTGCCATAATACCATATCCTCCCCGGAAACGCTCCATCTTCCGGATGCCTAACGGCTTGAGGATATCAAAAAAGCGGAATAACAGAAACGCCGCAACCATGTATCCCCAATGCCCATGAGCAGGCACAGCCAAGAGAGCGATCCAGGTTCCCACCATCTCA
Organism: Bacteroides sp. An19; assembly: GCF_002160215.1. Lineage (NCBI taxonomy): Bacteria > Pseudomonadati > Bacteroidota > Bacteroidia > Bacteroidales > Bacteroidaceae > Bacteroides > Bacteroides sp. An19. Next base: position 129,913 of record NZ_NFKD01000004.1, read on the forward strand.
TCAATGACTACCCGTGACGGGTCGGCTCCCCAATATTTCTCGGATACGCCAGCCGACCATACACCTAATACAGTAAAGACAACGACCAACGATGCTGTTATAACCTGTATAAATACATAATCGAGCAAAGACGCATATCCCCACCATACCAACATTGCCAAAAGGGCACCTGCCGTACCTGGAGCCACCGGACTGTATCCGCTACCGAATCCACTTGCTATCAACTGATGAAAAAAAGGTATCTTCTGCATACTCTTGTTTATTAACCGACAAGCTGTCACCTTGAAGTCTCTTCTGTAAGAGCCTACAAAAGTACGGTTTTTCTTTGAAATGTCTTTCCTTAAAATCTAAATTAATAATGGTTAATACTACATAAAAGTCGGTTTATTTATCAGTTTTCAACGTTCTTCATTTGTCAGAAACAAGAAAGTGGTGTAATTTCGCCTTCGTTTTCAAATTTAATAAAAAGCGTAGTAAGATTATTGATATGGTGAAACGATTACTCCTTATATTTATAGGTTGGTTCTGTATGATGGAGATTGCAGCCCAGATTCATGGGGTGGTTGTCGACGCAAATACAGGCGAACCTATTCCTTATTTAAATATATATTACGACGGGAAAGGAGTGGGAACTGTAACAAATAATGATGGCGAATATTCGATTGCATACCATGCAGGATGGACTAAACTGACTTTTTCCATGGTAGGATACGAAACACAAGAAATCATCGTATCAGCAAAAACAAGCGAACTGAACGTCAGCATGAAAGAAATAGACCAGATGCTTGACGAAATCATCATACGGCCTAAAAAAGAAAAATACTCCCGCAAGAACAATCCTGCCGTAGAAATGATAAAGAAAGTCATTGCTTCGAAGCGGAGAACAGACTTGAAGCAAAAGGACTTCTACCAATATTACAAATACCAGAAAATCATGTTTGCCAAAAACAACATCACGGCAGACACTTTACGCGAATCCTGGCTATTCAAGCAATATCCTTTCTTCCGCGACCAGGTAGAGGTATGCGACGTAACAGGCAAGAACATCCTTCCCCTTTCGGTCGACGAAACCGTCTATGAAAACGTATACCGTAAAGAACCGCATTCGGAAAAGACCTATGTACGTGGCATCAACTCTACGGGGGTGAACGAGCTGTTCAGTACCGGCGAAATGCTTACAACTGTCCTGAAAGACGTCTTTCAGGATATTGACATCTACCAAGACCGTTTCCGTTTTCTTCAATATCCGTTCGACAGCCCGATATCGGAAGCAGGTATCCGGTTTTACAAGTTCTATATCATGGATACCATTTATGTGGAGCGCGACAAGTGTTTCCGCCTCTCGTTCGTGCCCAACAACTCACAAGACTTCGGATTTACAGGAAGCCTGTATATCCTTGCCGACTCTACCTATCGTGTCAAACAATGCCAGTTGAACCTGCCAAAGAAAACCGATATCAACTTTGTCGACCACATGGTGATTGACCAGAAGTTCGGCGAACTGCCCACAGGAGAATGGACCTTGCTGGAAGATGATATGCTGTGCGAAATGTCTTACCTGAAAAAAGTACTGGGAAGCTTTCTAGTAAGACGGACCACCCGGTATTTCGACTTCAACTTTGACCCTTTACCCAACAGACTTTTCAAACAAAAAGGAAAAGAAATAAAGGATGTAAATGCCATGATGCGCGACAATGAATTCTGGAGCAAGTACAGGCAAGAAGACTTGACCCAATCGGAACAACGTATGGGCAGTTTTGTGGACGACCTGACCAAAATAAAAGGTTTCAAATACTTCATGTTTTTCTTAAAAGCACTTATCGAGAATTTTGTGGAAACCAGTACCCCCGACAGCAAGGTAGATATAGGTCCTATCAATACCATGATTACCTCTAACTACATTGACGGGTTACGCCTGCGTGCATCGGCACAAACTACAGCCAACTTGAATCCACACCTTTTCCTGAAAGGATATTATGCTTACGGATTCAAAGACAAGCGGTCGAAGTATATGGGTGAAGTGGAATATTCGTTCGACAAGAAAGAATACCTTCCGCGCGAATTTCCGAAACATTCGATGACGTTCACCTACCAGTATGACAACATGCTGCCTTCCGACAAATTTATCCATACCGACAAAGACAACGTGTTTACATCACTGAAAGTATGTACGGTAGACCAATACAATTACGAACGGAAAGCCACCATTAAATACGAACGCGAACGCGAATTCGGCTTCAAGACTACCGCCTTTGTACGCTATGCCAATTATGAGCCATGCGGAAAATTGTTCTACCGCACCATGGCTGGCGAATCGCAACTGCAATCTGCCATTGCAAACGGCAGGCTATCGGGTACGGAATGGGTACATTCACCATTCAACACACACGATATTACCGTTGCCGAAGCTTCGATAGCTTTCCGCTATGCACCGGGAGAAACATTTGTCAATACCAAACAACGCCGCCTGCCGGTAAATCTGGATGCACCGGTATTCTCCATTCAGCATACCCTTTCCGTGAAAGGTATACTGGGAAGTGACTATACATACAATATGACCGATTTCAGTGCCTACAAACGCTTTTGGCTCAACTCTTGGGGAAATATTGATGTATACCTGAAAGGCGGCATCCAGTGGAACAAGGTACCTTTCCCCCTCTTGATTATGCCGGCAGCCAACTTGTCGTACATCATTCAAGAAGAAACATTCAATCTTATCAATAACATGGAGTTTCTGAACGACCGCTATGCCTCGCTTGATGTATCGTGGAACATGCAAGGCAAGCTGTTCAACCGCATTCCTCTGCTCAAAAAGCTGAAATGGCGTGAATTTATCGGCGTGAAATGCCTTTGGGGAAAACTGACCGACAAAAACAATCCATTCCTGGAACAAAACCGCAACGATAACGTCTTAATGATGTTTCCAGGACATTACAATGCCGCCGGAGGATACGATTACTCCAGTTATGTGATGGATCCACATAAGCCGTATGTAGAAATCACAGCAGGTATACACAATATCTTCAAGTTACTGCATATAGAATATGTACGCCGGCTGAATTATAATAACCTGCCTACCGCCAATAAATGGGGCATCCGTTTCATGATTCGTACCGTATTCTAAAAAGGTGACCAGGCTCTTAACACCAAATAAAAAGCTGCCAAAATTGCTGGATATAACAAGATTTTTGTAATTTTGTCATATAAAGAAGTCACCCATATGAATAAGACAGAAATCCAAAGCGTAAAACTCAGGTTCGGCATCATCGGAAATACCGAGGGGCTGAACCGTGCCATTGATATAGCTATACAAGTAGCTCCTACCGACCTGTCGGTATTAGTAACCGGTGAAAGCGGTGTAGGTAAGGAAAGTTTTCCTCAAATCATCCATCAGTTCAGCCGCCGTAAACACGGCCCTTACATAGCCGTCAATTGTGGCGCCATCCCCGAAGGAACAATCGATTCCGAATTGTTCGGACACGAAAAAGGAGCCTTTACAGGTGCTATCAGCGACCGTAACGGATACTTTGCCGAAGCAAACGGAGGAACAATTTTTCTTGATGAAGTAGGCGAACTCCCCTTATCGACACAGGCACGCCTTCTCCGGGTACTCGAATCAGGCGAGTACATCAAGGTAGGTTCATCAAAAGTACAAAAAACAGATGTACGCATTGTAGCAGCGACCAATGTCAATTTCACCGATGCCATTGCCGAAGGAAGATTCCGTGAAGACCTTTACTATCGCCTGAACACAGTGCCTATCAAAGTCCCGCCTTTGCGGGAACGTACAGAAGATATTGTCTTGTTGTTCCGGAAATTTTCCTCAGACTTTGGCGAAAAATACCATATGCCCGCCATCCAACTTACGGAAGAAGCCAAGCAGCTTTTGGTTCACTATCCGTGGCCAGGCAATATCCGCCAGCTGAAGAACATCACCGAACAGATATCCATCCTGGAAACCAATCGGGATATCACTCCCGCCATATTGCAGAGCTACCTGCCTCCACAGCCAGAGTCACGCCTGCCTGTCTTATTAGGCATCCATGCATCTGAGAAAAAAGGATTCGAAAGCGAACGCGAAATCCTGTATCAGGTCTTGTTTGACATGCGCCGGGATGTAACCGAACTGAAAAAACTAGTTCATGACATTATGGCCGAACACCCCAGCTCTACCGTGTCACACCCCACTGAGGTGCCGGTACACTATCTGCAAAATACAGTAAATGTCATACCCGAATCGCCTGTGGTAGTCAAACCTGTATCTGCAACAGAGCACCCTATCAACGTCACCCCCGTAGAGCCTTCAGAGGTACAAGATGCCGAAGAATATGTAAAAGAAAACCTGGCATTGGAAGACGTGGAAAAAGAAATGATCCGCAAAGCTTTGGAGCGACATCATGGCAGACGCAAAAACGCTGCTGCCGACTTGAAAATATCAGAACGTACACTTTACCGAAAAATCAAAGAATATGGACTTGAATAAAAAACGCAGTAAACTTATAGGCATGTGTGCAGTCTTTGCCTGCATACTGACAGCTTGCTCCATCTCGTATAAGTTTAATGGAGCATCTATCAACTACGACAAAGTAAAAACCATTTCATTCGAAAACTTTCCCAACCGTTCGGCAGCCTTTGTCTGGGGTCCGATGGAATCGATGTTCAACACGGCTTTGCAAGACATCTATATGCGGCAAACCCGTTTAAAACAGGCACGTCAGGGAGGCGACCTGGAACTTTCGGGCGAAATAACCAATTACGACGCATATAATAAAGGTGTAGGTTCTGACGGTTATTCTACAATGGCAGAATTGCGCATGACCGTCAATGTGCGTTTTGTCAACAATACCAATCATGCCGAAGACTTTGAACAACAGTTCTCGGCAAGCCGTGAATACGATGCCAGCCAGCAGCTTTCTTCTGTGCAAGAAGGACTGGTGAGTGAAATGATTGATGAGATTGTAGACCAAATATTTAATGCTACTGTGGCTAACTGGTAAAAATGATACAAGAAAACCTACAACAGTGGATTTTACATCCCGAATCGTTATCGGAAGAAAGTCTGGAGCAACTACGCGAACTTTTGTCGCGCTATCCTTACTTTCAGACGGCACGTTTACTTTACCTCAAGAACCTGTATCTGCTACAAAGCCCCGACTTTAAAGCCGAGTTACAGAAAAGCGCACTCTACATTGCCGACCTGAGTGTACTTTTCTACTTCATCGAAGGTGAACGTCTTTCCATCAAACAGCATACGAACGACAAGAAAACACCAGCAAATGCTTCTGATACAGACCGCACCCTCGACCTCATCGACCGTTTCTTATCTGGCACACCCGAATCCTTGGGAAATGACCTGCCCCTTCCTGCAGAAGCCAACATGGACTATGCAACCATACTGCTGAAGGAAGGAACAAAGCCTGAAAAAGCCACTCCAATGAAGGGCCAGGAACTGATAGACCGTTTTATCGAAAATACACAGTCGCACGAAACGCCCGCCGCTCCATCCCTACAGGAAGAAAACGAACCGGATGATGAAGAAGCACAGACAGAAACCGAAAACGATGAAAACTATTTTACCGAAACTTTGGCTAAAATATACGTCAAACAGCACCGTTATGAGAAAGCTCTTGAAATTATCAAGAAATTAAATTTGAAATATCCAAAAAAAAATGCTTACTTTGCAGACCAAATGAGATTTTTGGAAAAATTGATTATTAACGCTAAATCAAAATAAAAGAAAATGTACTTATTATTAGTTGGATTAATCGTACTGGCATCTGTATTAATGTGCTTTGTGGTATTGATACAGAATTCAAAAGGAGGAGGATTGGCTTCCAGCTTTGCTTCTTCCAATCAGATTATGGGTGTAAGAAAAACAACAGATTTCATTGAAAAACTGACATGGGGACTGGCTGTTTTCATGGTAGTTTTAAGTGTTGCAGCTGCTTATGTATTGCCAAGTGCCACTCAAGGTTCGTCTGTAATCATGGATCAGGCTGTTCAGGAACAGAAAACAAATCCGTTAAATGCCCCCGAAGGCTTTGCTGCACCCCAGACCGAACAGGCTACCACACCGGCAGCAACAGACTCAACAGCCCAATAACCTACCCCTCATATTCTTAAAAAACGAGACGCAGATATACATACACAGCAAGGTTTGTCGAGAATTTCCCAAACCGCTGTCCCAATGTATATCTGCATCTTTTTTATTCCCCCGATATTTCCTTAATTTATGCTAAATGCATGCAGTATTCAAACTCTTTCCGTCTTTACTTATTGAATAGTAAAACCACACAAATATGAAAAGATTATTGAAATACGCAATGGGTCTCTGTGCACTGACAACAGGCATGCTTCAAACCTCATGCGATGACGGAGACGGATATTCTATCGGTGATATTGCCTACGACTGGGTGACCATACATGTAGAGAGTGATGGAATCTATACTTTTACAGGCGACACATGGGGAACCATGTATCCCGCTGCTTCGGGAATATGGGGGTATCAGATAACAGAAGGTACACGCGGACTGTTGGTCTTCAACCCGTTATATGACAATTATTACGGATACGATGTGGGAATCAAGCCAGAACAGCTACGCACTTTCCTGACCAAAACGGTAGAAGACCTGACTAATGAAAACGAGAACGAATATGCCAACGACCCAGCCTATGTACGTGAAGCATGGATAGCAGGAGGATACATGAACATGCTGTTCGATATGAAAATGCCACTGGAGAAAAAGCACCGGGTCAGCCTGATAAGACATGCAGATGAACAAGAGATAGGAGAAGACGGATATATCCATCTGGAATACCGCTACAACACATATGGAGACACGACAGACGTGTTCAATCCCGGAACGGAAGTGGTATGCTATAATCTCAACACACTCCCGATTGACCGTGCCAAAGGCATCAAGATGGAGGTCAACCATGCCGTTTACGGAAAACAAACACTCGTATTCGAAAACATGAATGAACCGACACCCGAACAGGCAAAATCCGTCCAGACACCTTCATCAGAACAAGATATTTACTAAGAAGCTGTTTTGAATTTCTCCAAAAAGTTTTTCTTGGCTTGATGTATCCGTTTTCGTGCGTGCTTTGGGCGATTTTTTGGTCCTTTTCGCTCCTGTTCTTCGTCAGATAGCCCGCTATCTTCCTCATCACAGAAGCGGAAATGCCTCAAAAACTCATCCCAAATCATCGCACGATAAATTCAAAACAGCTTCTAATATGATTATCCGCATTTTGCCCAATTTGATAAATGTCCGCAACTTGCTCTGGATGCAAATAACGCAGTAGTACTACCTTTGCCAATGCAGTATATATTCATCAGCAGATGCAGTATATATTCATCAGCAGTTGCAGTATATATTCATCAGCGGTTGCAGTATATATTCGTTTTCATAAGATACGTCCGACTCACTTATGTTCATCCAAAAGCATGCTTGGCGTGTTCTACAACTTCATCACCTCCTGCTCAAAATCTTCTTTATTTACTTTCACCTTATTGCGGATACGGCTGCGGTAATTATATACCGTAGCAAGCGAATAGCCTAAGAAATGAGCTATACGGGCTGTATCAGTTACCCCCAAGCGGATCAGGGCAAAAATACGCAACTCCGTACTCAAAAGCTCTCCTTTTTTGGGGTATATTTTCCCGTCGTCCGTTAGCAATGCATTGAAATCATCAATAAAATTAGGAAAGAGTTCAAGGAAAGACTTGTCGAATTCCATATAAAAATTCTTTCGTTCATCGCGCAAAAACTGGTCGGAACGGATAGTCTTGAACAAATCATCGATGCGTGAAGCCATTGCCAGTTTTTCCAACAAACGCCGGTATTGCTCCAGTTTGTCGAGATAACTTACGCATTTATCCAAATATCTGGCAATATACACTTCCTTTATTTTACCAGTTTGCGCCAACTTTTCGTTCACCGTCTTCAGTTCTTCGTTAGCCGCCGAAAGATTCACCCGCATGAGCGATAATTTCTTGTTCCATGAATACAGGCGTAACGCTACGATGACGAGCAGCAGCGCTATCACCGCCAACGTAAAGAAAAAGATATTCATCATACGCCGTTCGTTCGCTACACTGTCAGAGTAGCCATCGTTGACGATGGGAAACACTTCAGTCACTTCTAAAAAACGCAAACGGGCGTTGCATGCAACAGCATCTTCCATTGAACAACGAAGGTAGCGGTAAGCCCGTTCGATATCTCCCTGCCGGTAAAGAACCCATGCCAGCCGCTGGAGGGAAGCGTATTCACGCACTGCCATGGTGAGGTCGATAATGGCGGTCTGGGCCAAATAATAAATCTGCATTTCGACATCGCCTTTCGCTTCATAGACTGATGCCAGTGTATAGTTGACGTATGCCTTTTCTTGCATGCTCATCGGAGCGGACAAGGTTTTGTTCAGTACTGGAATGGCGGCATCGAATTGCGATTCGAGCAACATCTTTTCAGCCAGCGAAATGCTCCGTCCGGGACCTTCGGGCACCAGCATCAGCACCGAATCACGGTAGCAGGCGGTCTTGCGGATGTATTTTTCCTTTTCCGAAAGGATAATGGTGTAATCCGCCATCCAGCCGTAATAGGTACGCATGGCGTAGTAATACTTCAACCGCACGTCCGGAGTCACCAGGTTGCGGTCTATCTGCTCTAAAGTCTGTAAGGCTTCGTTATATGCTCCCATAACACCCATCGCATCGGCACGGTTGATAATCACGTCGGCTTCCGCTCTCTGTGGCTTTGCCGAACCGACATACCGTTCCATCTCATCGACATAATGCAAGGCGGAATCCGCCTGATAATGCAAGTATTGAGTGAACAGTTCACTACAGATTGTGTATCTTTGTGCATTATCGTATTCGTTGGCAAGGCGTTGCTTCAGTTGGGCTATCGTTCTTTCCCGTTCTTCGCAGTGCTCTTTTTTCTTCCCGATTACTTCGTCCAATTCTTTCAGAATCCGTTCGTTTGAAGACTGCCCCATGCAAGCAAATGCAAGAACATGCGACAATACAATTAATATAATAGTTTTTTTCATACAATCTGATTTATATTTTTCACCTTTAAATTTAAGATAACTATCTTATTCTCATTGATTTTATAACATACCACACTTATATTCCGCTTCCAAATGTACGAAATATTCCTCTATTTTCCTATTTTTGTTTAAAAGAAAAGTAAATAGTTCCAACGGGCTATGCACACACTTGCATCAGCCTACGCATATACTTGCATTGGCTTACGCCGATATATGCATCAAGGCATGATGGCATTAACATTAATTCATACTATCATAAAACAATTATTATCATGAAAAAACTATGGCTTACCCTGCTTGCCGCTTTTGCTTTCTTGGGATTCAGCAAAGCGGCTCCGGTAATGGAAATCGACCGGATAGCCCCTAACTTCTGGTGGTCAGGAATGAAAAATCCCGAGCTTCAAATCATGCTTTATGGCAAGAACATCGCTACATCTGCGGTTTCGGTTACAGGCAAGAACATCGTCTTGAAAGAAACCGTAAGGCAAGACAGCCCGAATTATCTTTTTCTTTATCTTGACCTGACGGATGCTCCCGCACAGACATTCAATATCGTCCTGACTCAAGGGAAAAAGAAAACGGCTGTCCCTTACGAATTGAAGCAACGTGTGCGCAAGGGGAGCGACATACAAGGATTCACTTCCGAAGACGTGCTTTACCTGATTATGCCCGACCGCTTTGCCAACGGCAATCCGGAAAACGACATTGTAGAAGGCATGAAAGAGAACAAGGTAGACCGCAATGACCCGTTCGCGCGTCATGGAGGTGACTTGGCAGGTATTGCCAACCATTTAGACTACATTGCCGACCTGGGCGTAACGGCCATCTGGCTCAACCCCACACAAGAGAACGATATGCCCAGCGGCTCATACCACGGTTATGCCATCACGGATTATTATCAGATAGACCGCCGTTTCGGAACAAACGAAGAGTTCAAGACTTTGGTTGACCAGGCACACAGCAAAGGACTGAAAGTCGTTATGGACATGATATTCAACCATTGCGGAAGCGAAAACTACCTGTTCCGCGACAAGCCATCGAAAGAATGGTTCAACTTCCATTCCGAATACGTACAAACCTCATTCAAGACGGCAAGTGTAATGGACGTACATGCCAGCCAGTATGAGAAGAAAATCGCCACCGACGGATGGTTCACCCAAGTGATGCCCGACCTGAACCAGCGCAACCGCCACGTGGCACGCTATCTTATCCAAAGCAGCATCTGGTGGATAGAATATGCAGGCATCAACGGTATCCGTCAGGACACTCATCCGTATGCCGATTACGATTTCATGAGTCAATGGTGTAAGGAAGTATTGGACGAGTATCCTTATTTTAATATAGTAGGCGAGACCTGGTTGAACAGCAACGTGTTGGTATCCTATTGGCAAAAAGACAGCAAACTGGCTGCTCCGAAGAATTCTAATCTGCCTACCGTAATGGACTTCCCCTTGCAGGGGCTGATGAACCAGGCTTTCGATGAAGAAACGACCGAATGGGCAGGAGGATTATACAAGCTGTATGATTATCAGACACAAGACTTGGTATATGCCAATCCGATGAGCCTGCTGACATTCTTCGATAATCACGATACCGCCCGCTTTACTACCGATGACGAAAAAGCGCAAAACATCAACCGCTATAAGCAGGCTCTGGCCTTTCTACTTACCACACGAGGCATTCCGCAAATCTATTACGGAACTGAAATCTTGATGACGGGTGACAAGGCGAAAGGAGACGGTGACTTGCGCAAAGACTTCCCCGGAGGCTGGACAGGGGACGCTACGGACAGCTTTACTCCCGAAGGACGCAAAGGCTTGCAAAAAGAAGCCTTCGACTTTACCCGTAAGCTTTTGAACTGGCGCAAGGGAAATGACGTATTGGGAAAAGGTTCGTTGAAGCATTATTCCATTCAAAGCGGAACGTATGTGTACGAACGCAAGTACGACGGACGTTCGGTGGTGGTAATGATGAACGGAACCGGTCAGGCTCAGACGCTCAATCTCACTCCGTACCGTGAAATCCTGCCTCAAGCGGAAGCCAAAGATTTTCTAAGCGGACGTACCGTAACATTGGGCGAGACATTGGAATTGCAACCGAGGGAAATCCTCTTGCTGGAGTTCAATTAAATGAAGAATGAAGAATTAAGAATGAAGAATACCTTTATGTCTTATTCTTCATTCTTAATTCTTCATTCTTCATTTAAATCCCGTTTCTATTTTATCACTTATAAATAACGCTTAGCGTACTAATTACCAATAAATTACACTTTATACATCTTTATATTTTCCGTCATACGGGAAGAAATCGTTTGAAAGACACATAATTTTGCTTTCAGAAAATTGTAACGCAAATTTCATTAACTTTTAATACCTGATAACGTATGAACATCAAGAAAAGTTTTGCCCTCATGGCAATGTGTGGCTTCGCCTTTTGTGCAAGCGCGCAAAAGTTGACTTCGCCGGACGGAAATCTGGTGATGAACTTCAGCCTCAATGAGCAAGGCGCACCTGTGTACGACCTTACCTTTAAAGAAAAAACAGTCATTAAGCCCAGTACATTGGGATTGGAACTGAAACGGGAAGACCCCGAAAAGAAAACCGACTTCGAATGGACCGAAATGAAAGACAAAGCCGGAGTAGACAAACGGGCTAATCTGATGACCGGATTTAAAATCAAAGACACACGCACCTCTACATTCGATGAAACGTGGCGTCCGGTATGGGGCGAAGAAAGCGAAATACGCAACCACTACAATGAGCTGGAAGTTACCCTCGACCAGCCTATGAACAACCGTTACATCGTTATCCGCTTCCGCCTCTTTAATGACGGACTGGGATTCCGTTATGAATTTCCACAACAACAAAACCTAAACTATTTCGTTATAAAGGAAGAGCATTCGCAATTCGCTATGAGTGGCGACCACACTGCTTTCTGGATTCCGGGCGATTATGACACGCAGGAATATGACTACACGACTTCGCGCCTGTCAGAAATCCGTAGCAAGATGAAAGAAGCAGTTACCCCCAACTCATCGCAATATGTATTCTCTCCTACCGGCGTACAGACTGCACTGATGATGAAGACCGATGACGGACTTTACATCAACCTGCACGAAGCGGCATTGGTAGATTATTCGTGCATGAGCCTGAACCTGGATGACAAGAATATGGTATTTGAATCCTGGTTGACTCCTGATGCCAAAGGGGATAAGGGCTACATGCAGACTCCATGCAATTCGCCTTGGCGTACCGTTATCGTAAGTGATGATGCACGCGACATTCTTGCTTCACGCATCACCTTAAACTTAAACGAACCCTGCAAGATAGCCGACACGTCATGGATTCACCCCGTAAAATACGTAGGCGTATGGTGGGATATGATTACCGGACGCGGCACATGGGCTTATACCGATGATGTATACAGTGTGAAATTGGGCGAAACCGATTATTTGCAGACCAAACCGAACGGCAAGCACTCTGCCAACACCGAAAACGTAAAACGCTACATCGACTTTGCAGCCAAGCATGGATTCGATGCCGTATTGGTGGAAGGTTGGAACCAAGGCTGGGAAGACTGGTTCGGAAAGAGCAAGGATTATGTATTCGACTTTGTAACCCCTTATCCCGACTTCGATGTACAGGAAATCCACCGTTATGCAGCTGGTAAAGGCATCGAGATGATGATGCACCACGAAACTTCCTCATCGGTACGCAACTATGAACGCCACATGGACAAGGCATACCAGTTTATGGTAGACAATGGCTACAGTTCGGTAAAGAGCGGTTATGTAGGCGACATCATTCCGCGGGGCGAGCATCACTACGGACAATGGATGGTAAACCATTATCTCTACGCCGTGACCAAAGCGGCAGACTATAAGATTATGGTCAATGCCCACGAGGCAGTGCGTCCTACCGGCTTGTGCCGTACGTATCCGAATCTTATTGGTAACGAATCAGCCCGCGGAACGGAATACGAATCTTTCGGCGGAAGCAATGTGAACCATACGACTATCCTTCCGTTTACCCGTCTGGTAGGGGGACCGATGGATTACACACCGGGCATTTTCGAAACAGATTGCAGCAAAATGAATCCGACCAATACGTCGCGTGTACGTTCTACCCTTGTGCGCCAGCTTGCTTTGTATGTCACGATGTACAGTCCGCTCCAAATGGCTGCCGATGTGCCGGAAAACTACGAGCGTTTCATGGATGCTTTCCAGTTCATCAAAGACGTGCCTGTAGATTGGCAAAGGACTGAATACCTGGAAGCTGAACCGGGAGAGTATGTCACCATAGCCCGTAAAGACAAGCATTCGAACGACTGGTATGTAGGATGTTCGGCAGGATATAACGGACACGAGTCGAAGCTTACGCTCGACTTCCTCGATCCGGACAAAAAATATGAGGCAACTATCTATGCCGATGCAAAAGGCACCGCATGGGACAATAACCCGCAGGCATATACCATTACCAAAAAGAAAGTGACCGCCAAGACCAAGCTGAATTTGAAAGCCGGCATCGGCGGAGGATACGCGATATCGATAAAGGAAATAAAAGATTGATTTTTTCAGGATTAGTTGGATGATTTTTTGAACACAGAGACACCGGGACACAGAGTCTTTTTATAGTTAAACTAAAGGCATAATCACAAGAGATAAAAATAAATCTCTGTGCCTTTGTGTCTCTGTATTCAAATTAAAGAAAGAAACATACAGTTCTCAATAGGTAAATACATAAACAAACGCATCCGCAAGTCCCCTCCTCTGGGAGGGGATTTAGAGGAGGCTACAGAAAGAGAGAACCAATTTTATTATTCATACTTAAACTAATAAACATGAAAATGAAAGATTTGAAAAGACGAAACAAGCTCCTGCTGCTATGGCTGGCGGGAATGCTGTTCTCCGTACAAGCCTTTGCGCAAAGCATTACGGTCAACGGAGTAGTGAAAGACAAAACAGGCGAAACCGTCATCGGAGCCAGTGTAGTGGTAAAAGGTACCACCAATGGAACGATTACCGATTTCGACGGTAATTTTACCCTTAATGCCCAAAAAGGTGACATTATCGTCATCTCATTTATCGGATATAAAACCCAGGAACTTCCTGCAGCGGCTAACATGAACGTAGTAATGGAAGACGATAGCCAAATGCTGGAAGACGTGGTAGTCATTGGTTATGGTTCGGTAAAGAAAAGTGACTTGAGTGGTTCTGTTGTAGCCATCGAAGCTGAAGAAATCAACCGCGGTGCGGTTACTTCTCCTCAAGAATTAATGCAAGGAAAAGTGCCGGGACTTTCTGTTACCAGCGGTGATGGTGGTCCAGGTTCAGGTTCTACTATCCGTATCCGTAGCGGCGCCTCATTGAACGCCAGCAACGACCCGCTGATTGTCATCGACGGTATTCCTGTTTCTAACGATGCTGCTCCGGGCACGCCGAATGCCTTGGCAACCGTAAACCCGAACGATATTGCTACGTTCACCGTATTGAAAGACGCTTCGGCTACAGCTATCTACGGTTCGCGCGCATCAAACGGTGTCATCATCATCACCACTAAGAAGGGAGCGGAAGGAAAGATTAAAGTGACTTATAACAGCACGTATTCTTATAAAGATCCGTACAACCGCGTGAACGTGATGAACGGCGACGAATTCCGCCAAACAATGCTGAACCAATATGCCGGACAAGACGTGTACAACACCATCGAAGCCAATTTAGGCATGTATCCCAACGTAAACACCGACTGGCAAGATGAAATTTTCCAAGGAGGCTTAAGCACCGACCAAAACATTGCAGTTGCAGGTAAGGCAGGTTTCCTTCCTTTCCGTGTATCGTTCGGTTATAACAAAGAACGTGGTACACTAAAGACATCTGACTATGAGCGTTATACAGCAGCCGTAAACTTAAGCCCGAAGTTTTTTGATGACCATTTAAGTATAGACATCAACGTAAAAGGGACTATCAATAACAACCGTTTTGCAGATTCTGGTGCAGTAGGTGCAGCTATTTCATACGACCCGACCAAGCCCGTCTATGCAGAAGGAAACTATACAGAAGGTCTTAACGGTTACAACGGCTTCTATAACCATACAAACACACAGGCTGATGGCACTTACATGCCAGATGTGAACGCTACGACCAACCCTTTGTCTCTGCTCCTCGATGTAAACAACCAAGGTACTACAAAACGTAGTTTGGGCAACATCCAGCTGGATTACAAGATTCACGGGTTCGAAGACCTGCGCCTGAACCTGAACTTAGGTTATGACGTTGCCAAAACCACAGGAGACAACTTTGTGAATCCCTACTCATTCCAAGCAACAAAAGATACCGACTTCCCCATGCTGGGACAAGGAGGTTCATGGAGCAATCTGCGCCGAAACCACTTGCTGGATTTCTATGCCAACTATGTACACTACTTCGAACCTATTAAAAGCAATGTAGACTTGATGGTAGGTTACTCTTGGCAGCACTTCTACTACAATGACTTTACACAGCAAAAATCCAATCCGGCTGTAGGAGATTTCGCAGGCATCAGTGCCCCCACAGGCTGGACATGGAACGAAAGCGAACAACGTTATTTACGTGATGATAGCCGCCATAATCCGTGGGAAAATTACTTAGTATCTTTCTTCGGACGTTTGAACTATAACTTAATGGACCGCTACTTATTAACAGCAACCTTACGCCGCGATGGTTCTTCACGATTCAGTGAAAACAACCGTTGGGGTCTGTTCCCTTCTGTAGCTTTGGCATGGAGCATCATTAACGAAAATTTCATGGAAAATACCCGTGATGTATTGTCCAACTTAAAACTCCGTTTAGGTTATGGTGTAACAGGACAGCAAGACATCGGTGACTATATGTATCTTACCAAATACGCTATCAGCAGCAACACCAATACAATGTATAACGGCACTTTCCTATTAAAGCCCGATGGCTATAGCCCAGACTTGAAATGGGAAGAAACACATACATATAATGTAGCTGTTGACTATGGATTCCTGAACGGACGTATCAGCGGTAGCTTGGAATTCTACATCAAGAAGACCAAAGACTTGCTGAATACGGTTAGCGCACCTGCTGGAACTAACTTCACTAACCAGATTACCGCAAACGTGGGTGAAATGGAGAATAAAGGTGTCGAATTCAATGTCAACGCCGTAGCTATCCAAACAAAAGACTTCTCTTGGAACATTGGTTATAACGTAACATGGAATGATAGTAAAATAACCAAACTGACTGCAGGGTTCAACCCTGACTATGAAGGTATTGTAGCTGCAACAGCACCTTTTGGTACAAACACACCATTATCGAGACATCAAGTAGGATACGCTCCCTATACATTCTGGACTTACCAACAAGTGTATGACGAGAATGGCAACCCTATCCAAAATGCGATTGTAGACCGTAACGGTAACGGTACGATTGACGATGGTGACCGTTATTTCACGAACAAGAGCCCGTTAGCTGACGTATATATGGGATTC
The DNA here is from genome assembly GCF_002160215.1 of Bacteroides sp. An19. Taxonomy (NCBI): domain Bacteria; kingdom Pseudomonadati; phylum Bacteroidota; class Bacteroidia; order Bacteroidales; family Bacteroidaceae; genus Bacteroides; species Bacteroides sp. An19. Next base: position 146,458 of record NZ_NFKD01000004.1, read on the forward strand.
AGTTCACAATTCCAATGGAAAAACTGGGATTTGGGCTTTAACTTGCGTGCCAGCATCGGCAACTACGCATTTAATGCTCAAGCAGCCGACAATGGTTCATACAACAATTATGGAGGTTTGGGAACTTTGTCCAACATCAACAAAGATGCCGTAGAATACACCAATGGGTTCAAGTACACCAGCAGCACTGAAGGTAAATTGACCGACCTTTATTTGGAAAACGCTTCTTATTTGAAGATGGATAATATCACATTGGGATACACTTTCGACAAGTTCTTTACTGATAAGATTTCAGGACGCATCAGTGCATCCGTACAGAATGTGTTCACCATTTCGAAATATTCAGGACTTGATCCAGAAATACCTGGTGTAAACGGTATCGACGGTACGATATGGCCACGTCCGCGCACATTCACTTTAGGACTCAATCTTAACTTTTAATACCATTAGATAATTATGAAACTGAAATATATCACAACATCCTTACTTGCAGCTGGTTTATTTTCTTTTACAAGCTGCGTAAACGATCTTGACGTATTCCCGTTGGATCCCAATGTGGTAACTTCCAATGTTGCATACGACAGTGCTGAAAGCTATACGATGGCTTTAAATAAAATCTATTCAGTATGGGCGCTATCCGGACAAAACGGTGCAGGCGATTCTGACATTGCCGGACTGGATCCAGGTAATACGGTATTGCTCCGCTGCTGGTTTACCCTGCAGACTACCCCTACTGACGAAACCAAGAACGCATGGCCTGATGCTTGGGTTTCTTCCATGAACTCCATTACATGGACTACGGCACAAGTTGAACCTATTGAAGGAGCTTACCAGCGCGCCATGTACATTGTAGCTTTGGTGAACGACTTCATGAAGAACATCGGCAACGCACCCACTGAAATCAATCAAGCCCAATATGCAGCCGAAGCCCGTTTCTGTCGTGCATTGGCATATTATTCATTGATGGATTTATTTGGACGTCCGCCTTTCATCACTGAATCCAACTATTCATTGACACCCACACAGTTATCACGTGCTGAATTATTCAATTGGATTGAAAGTGAATTGATTGCCATCTATGATGCTTTACCAGTGAAAGCTGATTATGGACGCGCTGGAAAAGCAGCGGTAGACGCTTTGTTATCCCGCATGTACCTCAATGCAGAAGTGTACACCGGTACAGAACGCTATACCGACTGCATCATCCGTTGTAATAATGTGATCAATGCAGGATACAGTCTTGCTGATAACTATGCCGAACTATTCATGGCAGACAACGGTGAAAATACAGCAGCCAATAAGGAAATCATTTTCCCCATTATGGCAGACGGCGAAACCGCACAATCATACGGTATCGGAGCAATTATCCTTGGAACACGAGGAAGTAACCAAGGTGCAGAAAGCGGCATTAGTGGCGGATGGGCAGGATTCCGCGGTACAGGCAATTTGGTGCGTGTATTCGAGTTCCCCAGCAGCGATGAATCTACTTGGACTGCCGACAACATCACCGACAAGCGAGGCATATTCTATAGCGAAGGAAAAAGTGTAGATATTACCACATCGAACCTTACTTTTGATACGCAGGGATGGTCTGTGTTCAAGTTCACCAACCTTGACAGTAACGGGAATCCAGGCAAGAACGCCACCTTCCCCGACACTGACTTCCCTTTCTTCCGCTTGGGTGAAATCTACCTGAACTATGCCGAAGCCGTAGCACGTGGCGGACAAGGTGGAAATTTAGAAACGGCTGTAGGATATATCAATGCCCTTCGCCTACGAGGCGGAGCTTCTACTATCGGCAGCAGTTGGCTGACCGCTAACGCCAATGTGGGTGGCACTAGTACCAGTGTACAATACGGCAACTTGTTGAATGAACGTCAACGCGAAATGTACTTCGAATGTACACGCCGTACAGATCTTATCCGTTATGGATTATTTACTTCGAATAACTATTTGTGGGTTGAAAAAGGAGGGACACCGACTGGTGTAGGCGTAGACAACCATTACAATCTTTATCCTATTCCAACCACAGATTTGAGCGTCAACGCTAGTCTGACACAAAATGAGGGTTATTAATTTACCGTTTAACTTTAAAGTAGAACAGAACATGAAAAAGCTACTCAACTATATATCTGTATTAGGAATAGCCCTAGCCTTCACCGCTTGTGAAAACGACTTGGAAAAAGTTACCTACAATGTGGAAAGCACAAAAGCTGCCGTTTTGGCTACTCCTGCAACAACCAGCTATGTACTGGAATCACGCTATTCGGAAAATACGGCGTTTACCTTGGAATGGACAGCACCAGACTTTGGATATGATGCCATTGTCACTACAACCATTGATTTTGACTTAGCGGGTAATGATTTTGCTAATGCCATACAATTAGCATCTGTATCAACCGCTACATCACAAGAAATAACCATAGGTACCCTAAATGCTAACATTCTCACATTGCTACGTACATACGGCATTGAAGAAGATTTTAGCGCACGCGATTTTGAAATCCGTTTGTCATCTTCTATTTCTGAAGCTGCAAACCCACTTCTTTCAAATGTACTGACGCTAAATATCACCCCATACAGTGCCGACATCCAATACCCTGAAGTGTACGCCGTCGGTGATTACAGCGGATGGGGATGGGATACCGCACAATCACTCTTCAGTTTCAGTGAGGATGCTGTTAACTTTGAAGGCATCATCGACTTTGGAGAAAACAAAGGCAAAGGCTTCAAGCTGACAGGAGACACTAATTGGGATAATGGAAACTGGGGACTTGACGGAAGTGCGGCTGCACCCGAAGCCGAAGCACCCAGCATACAACTGATTAACGATGGAGGATCGGGAAATATCGCTTGCTATAGCCACCGCTACTACCGCTTCCAGTTCAATAACTCAACGCTGTTGCTGACCAACAACCTCAGCTTCGATGCCTTGTTCTTGGTAGGCAGCGCGTCAGGGCTGACTTGGGATACATCCAAACCCGAAAATGAAATGCAATTCGATCCGGAACGCCAACGTTTCTATATTGACTACACATTTGCGGCAAACGATGAAATCAAATTTCTGACCGACAACGGTACATGGTTCGGAGGTACAAGCGACGGTGGATTGAACACGCAAGACAATATTAAGATCGCTACTGCGGGCAGCTATCGTATCTACGTTAACTTGAACAACTCAAGCAACATGACCTACGAACTTAATGATGAAGATTACGGAGCAGAATGATGAGCCGTTAAATGGCATATTCCGAATATTACTCAAAAAGTAATAGTTAAACTTACACTCAAGACAAAGCCCCCGGCTGCAAAGAGCGGTCGGGGGCTTTTGTTATCCAGAAATGCGTATCTTTTCTCTAAAAAATGTTTTCTTTATCCTGCCAGTGTAGAATCTTACAAATTTGTATTATCCATATATGACATCTGTCATACGTAACAGGCAAGTGAGCATTTTTCCCCACATGCAGTGTGGGTTGTGTCCAATATAGCATCAATCCAAATGCATAATTTCATATCGCGCAAAGGATAACAACAAATTTCTACATCCAATTTTCCCAAAAACTGGATGCCTTTTCGTACCTTTGCACAGCAAACACCTCGAATTATGAGAAAAGCAATCTTTTTATTAACCCTGATAGCCTGCAGCATCGCCTGCACGGGCAATCGCAAAACGAACAAATTTATGACAAACGGAGACGAAACTTTGGTATGTCTGGAAACCACAATGGGCGACATTACCGTAAAGCTATACAATGAAACCCCGAAACACCGCGACAATTTCATCAAGCTGGTGAAAGAGGGCGTGTATGACGGCACACTATTCCACCGCGTTATCAAAAACTTCATGATTCAGGCAGGAGACCCCACCAGCAAAACCGCCAACGATACGGCTTCATTGGGAAGCGGAGACGTGGGTTACACTATACCGGCCGAATTTGTCGACACACGCTACCACAAGCGTGGTGCACTGGCTGCCGCACGCCAGCCCGACAACGTCAATCCTGAACGCGCCTCATCGGGATGCCAATTTTATATCGTGACAGGTAACGTGTTCAGTGAAGGCCAGCTTATCCAAATGGAAAAAAACATCAACCAAGGACGTCTGGACACCATCTTCCAGAACCTCGCCCGCAAGCACATGAAGGAAATCTACAAGATGCGCAAGGCTAACGATATGGCTGGCCTGCTTGCCCTTCAGGATACCTTGGAAGCGCAAGCCAAGGCACAACAACTGCAAGAAGGCATCCGCAGATTCACACCCGAACAAATCAAGATTTACACAACGGAAGGCGGAGCACCCCATTTGGATGGTGACTATACCGTATTCGGTGAAGTAGTGGAAGGAATGGATGCCGTGGCACGAATCGAGGCAGCCAAAACCAACAAGGCAGACCGCCCGACGGAAAACATCCGTATCACCAAAGCAAGCATTATTAATTAATGAAGAATGAGGAATGAAGAATTTTCCATGCAGGCGAAGCGGTTCTTCATTCTTCATTCTTAATTCTTCACTTATATGATAAAGGTAAACCATTATACATTGGAAAACGGACTGCGTATTGTGCATAACGAAAACCGCTCCACCCAAATGGTAGCGCTCAATATCCTGTACAATGTAGGGTCGCGTGACGAAGACCCCGACCATACAGGATTCGCACATCTGTTCGAACACCTGATGTTCGGAGGTTCAGCAAACATCCCCGACTACGACACTCCCGTACAAAATGCCGGAGGCGAAAACAACGCCTGGACCAATACCGACATCACCAACTACTACATTACACTCCCCTACCAGAACGTAGAGACCGGCTTTTGGCTGGAGAGCGACCGTATGCTGAGCCTAGACTTCAGTCCTCAAAGCCTGGAAGTGCAACGGCAAGTGGTAATAGAAGAATTCAAACAGCGCAACCTGAACCAACCTTATGGAGATGCCTCACACCTGCTTCGCGAAATGGCTTATCAGGATCATCCTTACCGCTGGCCCACCATCGGGAAAGAAATCAGCCATATCGCCAATGCCACACTGGAAGAAGTGAAAGACTTTTTCTACCGTTTTTATGCGCCCAACAATGCCATCTTATCCGTAACAGGACACATCCCGTTTGAAGACACCGTGCGTCTGGCACAAAAATGGTTCGGTCCCATACCGGCACGCGAAATACCCGAACGCCACCTACCCACCGAACGGAAGCAAACCTCCGTCCGCCGGCTTACCGTAACGCGCAAAGTACCTATCGATGCCCTATATATGGCATTCCATATATGCAACCGGTTCCAACCCGAATATTACGTGTACGACCTCATCACCGACCTCTTGTCGAACGGCAGGTCATCGCGTTTTATCCAAAACCTGGTACAAGAAAAGAAACTTTTCGCATCCATTGATGCCTACATATCAGGAAGCCTTGACGAAGGATTGCTGCACATTACCGGCAAGCCTGCCGCAGGCATATCTCTGGAAGAAGCCGAAAAAGCCGTGTGGGAAGAACTGGACAAACTGAAAACGCCATCCGTCTCTGAAGCTGAGCTGGAAAAAGTGAAAAACCGCTACGAAAGCGAACAGATATTCAACAACCTGAATTACCTGAACGTAGCCACCAACCTGGCTTATTTCGAACTGATAGGCAAGGCAGAAGACATCAACCGCGAAGTAGACAAGTACCGGGCCATCACCACCGGACAAGTACAGGAAACTGCCCGGAAAACATTCGTGCCCGAAAATTGCAGCATTCTTTATTATAAAGCCAAAAACACATGAACACACACTACCGTGCCCTGCTTGGCTTAGGGCTTCCCATCGTTATCGGCCAGATAGGTGTCATTGTGCTGGGCTTTGCCGACACAATTATGGTGGGACACCATAGCTCGGTAGAGCTTGCCGCCGCCAGTTTTGTCAATAATATGTTCAATCTTGCCATCATCTTCAGCACCGGGTTTGCTTACGGACTAACACCGGTGGTGGGACGGCTTTTCGGAGAAAAAAAAACATTCGAGACTGGACAAGTGCTAAAAAACAGCCTGCTGGCAAACACCGTGCTGGCGGCACTGGTATGTGCCCTGCTACTGGCACTCTACCTCAATCTTGACCGGCTGGGGCAACCCGATGAACTGATTCCCTATATGCGTCCGTACTTTATGGTGCTGTTCGTCTCATTGCCGTTCGTGCTGTGGTTCAATGCCTTCAAACAATTCTCCGATGGTATCACCGACACGAAAGTGTCAATGTGGATCCTGCTGGGCGGAAACCTGCTGAACATCATCGGCAACTATATTCTCATCTATGGCAAACTGGGTCTTCCTGAAATGGGACTGACCGGTGCCGGACTTTCCACCCTCATCTCCCGCATCCTGATGGTAGTGGCATACGTGGTTTTGTTTTTCTTCACCAACCGCTACCGGCATTTCCGCAAAGGTTTCTCCACAGGCAAGATCAATCGGGCCGACTTCACTCTGCTCAACCGGCTGGGATGGCCCATTGCTGCACAGATGGGTATGGAAACGGCCTCTTTCAGCCTCAGTGCCATTATGGTGGGCTGGCTGGGAAGTACCGAACTTGCCACTTACCAAGTAATGATAGCCGTGTCGCAAATCTGCTTTATGATGTATTATGGCATGGGAGCAGCCGTATCAGTACGCATCAGCAATTTCTTGGGGCAACGTGATTTTTACAACGTGAACCGTACGGCTAATACAGGTTTCCATATCATTCTGGTAATGATAATCTGTACCTCCGTACCCATCTATCTGCTACGTCACCATATCGGCGGATGGTTTACCGATGATGCCTCTGTCAGCCTGATGGTGGCACAAGTCATTGTGCCATTCCTGCTCTACCAGTTCGGCGACGGACTTCAAATCAACTTCGCCAATGCCCTGCGAGGGATAGCCGATGTACGTCCAATGATGTTGTTCTCTTTCATTGCCTACTTTGTCATCTCACTCCCCCTTGGCTATATCTTCGGATTTACCCTCAATTGGGGCATCACGGGTATCTGGATGGCATTCCCGTTCGGACTCACCAGTGCAGGAATCATGTACTACCTCCGCTTCCGATATAAAGTAAAGACACTGGGCAATACCCGTTATTAATTGTAAGCGATGTGAATCAGGAGTTAAAAGCCTAGAGTCTTGCTGATGAAACCGGTGCAAAAGGGTATCGGCACCTGACTACAACTTGATGTTAATTGCTAATTGTTAATTATTAATTGATAATTGTTAATTACAAAAATGTTTTCCACTTCCACTAAAATAGCATTCGGATTTATCCTGCTGACCGCCCTGCTTTTCGGTGCTATCGGCTACATCTACCGCCAAATGAACTTACTTACTGCCCCTACAGGCATTGAGGAAACCATCAGTGCACGCCGGAAAACAACCCATCAGATAGTAACCAAGCTCTACGATGCCGAGATTATCGGACAGACACTGCGCGCAGGCAGCCTGGACGAATATCCGCGCTACAGAAAAACAATGAAAGAAACCGGCGTACTCATCGACTCACTCCGCAACCTGCTGACCGACACCCTCCAGCAAGCACGTCTGGACACCGTAAGCTTACTTCTGAAACAAAAAGAATGGAACATGTTGCGCGTACTGGAAGTAATACGCGAAAGCCCTACCGATGAACTTTACCGCCAGCAGATAGACAGCCTCATCCTGCAACAAGACTCTATCCTGAGCGGCACACATGTGCAGCGCCGTATCGTAACACACCGCAATACCTACACCATCCATCATAAACCCAAGAAATTCTTCCGCCGGCTAGCCGACCTCTTTGCTCCGGGAAAGCCCGACTCTACCCAAGTGAACAACGTTGTGCAAGAGGTATATACCGATACCATCGATGAAGCATACAATCCTGTCGATACCATCGCCAGTATGCTCACCACCATTCAACACAAGGTGTTCCAAAGCCGGCAAGAACAACAACGCACCCTTGACGTACGCATCAACCAGCTCCGCATAGCCGGAAACATGCTAAGCAAACGGGTAAACCAATTACTGGATACCATTGAAGCCGATGAACAGGCAGCCATGGAGCGCCGCGTAATGCACGAACACGACATCCGCCAGCAAGCCGCACATACAATGGCTACCATAGCCATCCTTGCCGTACTGTTGGCACTGGTGTTTTTCATCATCATCTGGCGCGACATCACCCGAAGCAACCACTATCGTCACGAACTGGAAAAATCGAAGCAATATGCCGAAAACCTCCTTCTGGCACGCGAAAAACTGATGCTCACCATTACACACGACATCAAGGCACCCGCCGGTTCCATTATCGGATACATAGACCTGCTCATCCGCCTGGTGAACGACCGGCGCCAGCTGTTCTACCTGCACAATATGCAAAACTCGGCACGCCACCTGCTCGACCTTGTCACATCCTTGCTCGATTACCACCGGCTGGAAGCAGGCAAAATGGACCTGCATCCTGTCAGCTTCAATCCTCACGAACTGTTCGATAATATTTACCACAGCTTTTTACCTATTGCCGAAAAAAAACAACTTGCTTTCATATTCGATGAACATGTAACTCCATCCCTGAACCTGGAAGGTGACCCCTTCCGTATCCGGCAAATAGCAGAAAACCTGCTGTCGAACGCGCTGAAATTCACAGAAAAAGGTTCTATTACCCTAAGCATCAGCTATAGAAATAACTCTTTCCAGTTCAGTGTGAAAGATACTGGATGCGGTATGACTTCCGAAGAACAGGCACGCATATTCCATGAATTCACCCGCCTGCGCAGCGCACAAGGGCAGGAAGGTTTCGGACTAGGCCTGTCCATTACACGCAAACTGGTGGAACTGCTGAAGGGAGACATCCACATCCAGAGCAGCCCCGGAAAAGGCAGCGTGTTCCACATATCGTTTCCCCTTCCCCTAGCCCAGACAATACGTCCGGAAACGACCGACCCCATCAGACTACATGCCGACAGGCAGGCACACATCCTGCTTATCGACGACGATCGTATCCAGCTGAATCTCACCGAAGCTATGTTCCGCAACCTCTTCGCACACCTTCCAGCAAGCCAAATCCCTTTCATACACTGCTGTACCCGTCCCGAAGAATTGTTCCGCCTGCTACAGTCGGAACCTGTCGACCTCATCCTGACCGATATCCAGATGCCAGTCATGAACGGTTTCGAACTGCTGAAGGAAATACGTAAGCAAGACACACCACAAGCACACACCGTGCCCGTTATCGCCATCACTGCACGAAGCGACATGAGCGAAACGGACTTCCACACGCAAGGATTTGCAGGATGTCTTTACAAACCTTTCAACCAACAGGAACTGCTGAAGATATGCCAGCACACGCTGCATACCGACTGGCAAACCACTCCGGTTCCGACCAAACAATTGCCCGACACATCTATAGAAAAACGGTTCAACTTCAACCCTCTGACTGCTTTCTCGGAAGATGATCCAGAGGCTGCCCGCCAAATTATGAACACCTTTCTTGCCGAAACACAGAAAAACCGCGAACACATCCTACAAATACTGGAAAACGGCACCGTACGCCAGTTGGGTGAAATTGCCCATAAAATGCTGCCCACTTTCACAATGATAGAAGCCCGGCATGCACTCCCTTCGTTACTATGGTTGGAAACACACCGTGGAGATACCACCTGGAGCGAAGAAACGCGCACACATGCCGACAACCTATTGAAGTGTATCGATGAAGTGATGGAAGAAGCAAAACGGTTTACAACCTGAGAAAACTGTTTCAGAGGCAGAAGATGGAATATTTTCCAATGAATCCGCAAACAGCCAATTTGGCAAAATGAGGATATTCTTTAAAAGAATAATATATAAAATTCACCACAGAAGGCACACAGAGTCTTTTCTATTTACGAGTTGACAATTTACTATTCCGACATGAAATCGTACATCGCAAAATCGGATAACAGCAAACAGATATTCCCCAGTGTCCTCTCTGTGGTGAATTGTTTTATCATTTACCGCAAAGATATACTTTTTAAGCCATAATCAAACTATCCGGCAAAAATAATCACCCACCTGCCTACAGTTTCATCTGCTTCAGCCTCATCAATGCTTCAATGTAATAATAATCGGCATAGATGATTGCCGCATCGATTTCGGAATGACTCGGATAATTTCCGGTGGAATGCAACAGGAAAGCCGGCTTGCTTTTCCCGCTACGGTATTTGTCCGAACTCAGGCTTTCCAGCATACAGACTGCAGCCTTCTTGTATTCCTGCCCCTTTTCCGGTGATACATATCCGGATAATTCAAGCAATGCCGAAGCTACTACACAGGCAGCCGAAGCATCGCGGGGCGCGTATGGAATGGCAGGGTCATTAAAATCCCAATAAGGAACATAATCATCGGGCAAATGTTCCAGATACACGTCTGCCACCTTTTGCACGAAATCGAGGAAACGCGGCTCTTTCGTTTCGCGATATACCACCGTATAGCCATAAATAGCCCATGCCTGCCCACGTGCCCACATGCTGTTATCGTCATATCCCTGATGGGTGACTCCCTTGACAAACTCGCCCGTCAAGGTATCATATACGGCCACGTGATACGATGTATAGTCTGGACGGAAATGATATTTCATCGTGGTATCGGCGTGGGACACCGCCATATCATACAGCTTTTTATCGCCTCCGTTCTTTGCCGCCCAAAACAACATCTCCAGGTTTATCATATTGTCCATTATGGTATTATGCCCACCAAACATGGCTACATTACGGGGCCACGAAAGCATGGTACCCACCTTCGGATTGAACAATGCCGAAAGGGCTTCGGCACTGCGCAAGATAGCTTGCCGATAAGATTCATTACGTGTCAGGCGGTAGCCGTTCCCATAACTGCAAAACATCAGGAATCCCAAATCGTGGTCGTATGCAGGCTCATAGGTGAGATATTCTAACGAAGCGGTAAACTCCTCTGCCTCCTGCCGGATGGCAGGGTCGTTCGTATACTCATAATCATACCACAGGATACCAGGCCAGAAGCCGGCACACCACTCATCCTTTGTCACTTTGCTGCAGTACCAATGCGAGGCACTGTCGGCTATGTTCCGGGGCATCATCGTATAATCCACTCCCCCATCGCGTTGAGCCAGCTCGTCTAACGTGCGGCGCACCTGAGCATCACAATATGCCAATGCTTCGTCTGCATCAAACCGCCCGGACACATCGCCAGATTTTGTATCTGCACAAGCCGTCAGACAAACTAACCCGATTCCAATCAACCAATTTCTTGTTTTCATATTTTCCTTCTATTGTATGTTATAATAATTGTCCTTGATAAGATTCCACTTTTCTGTCATCCTGGTCCGACACGGGAACCAGGCGAACCGCCGCCCCTCCGCGTGGCTTCAAGGCAAAGCGCAACGCCTGTTTGCCATCAACCAACCATTCGGAACATTTCACTTGCGTACGCGTGCCTGTCTCTTCTCCACCATCGGCATACACATAGGCAATGTATGTCTGCCCTTCATCAAGAAAAGACAAGTCAATCTGCCGGGAAGAAGCTTCGTTGTTACCCAACAGCCCTACGAACCAAGTCTTTCCGCTGCGGCGGGCTATGCTCACATACTTGCCCGGCTCCCCTCCCAAGACTTTCGTGTCATCAAACACCGTCTGCAACTGCTCGAACCACGTTATTTCGGGTTCGCCTCCATAGAAGGAAGGCTTATCATACCAGAACAGTGTCTGCAACGGGCTGTAAAATACCAGCGATGCAGCCAATTGATGAGCGTGGGTGGTTTTCAGACGCTTGTCGTAATAACAGATGGTATAGTCTGCCGCCCCGTTTATCATACGGGTAAAAGGCAGAATGGTATTATGCGTGGCATCGGGAAACTCCTCGTTGCCATGGATGCCTTCCTGCGTCAGCAAGTTGGGATAGGTACGGCTGAAACCCGACGGACGGAACTCGTCGTGGATATTTATCATCAGCCGGTTCTCGGCAGCATAGCGCACCATGTCGTGCAACCATACCGCCCAACGGTGGGAAGCATATTGCACAAAACCCGACTTCACGCCCACTACGCCCCATTTGCGCAGCAGCGGGAACAGCTCACGCATCTGCTTCTGCAAGGCGTGCTGGTTGACGTAAAGCCATACCCCTACACCTTTCTTCTTCCCGTATGCTATCACCTTAGGCAAGTCGAGTTTGGACACCACCTGCGTGGCATCTCCGTCGAATGAAGTACAGGGCATATACCATTGCCAGTCGAACAACATATAAGGAATCTTGTGCGCCGCGCAAAAATCAATTGTCTCCATTGCCCCAGCCGTGGTAAGCGTGGTCTCGCGCATAATCTTGCCGGGCTTTATCCACGAGACATCGGCTATCTCGCACGGAGGGTTCAGATTTTGGATGATATCGTTATGCTCCAGCAATTCACCGGGCTTGTCCGCCACCATAATCACTTTCCACGGCGAAGCGAAGTAGGTCACGGCATCCACCGGACTGTACATCACCGACGTCAAGGTATTCGGCTTCTCCTGAGAGGCGAGAAACTTGGTCAGGCACCAGTCGTCTACATCGGCATCAGCCAATGCCATCCACGTTCCGCCGGGAAGTTCCAGCGTCAATGCACGCTCCACCGGCTGCTTGAGCGCATTCACATCCTCGTGCTCGAACGGAGCCTGCGCCCACTGCTCCGCCCATGCCTTCGTGCCTTCGGGCAGCGTATATTCTGTCAAGTCACCCACGACCTTATGGAAGATGGCCTGCGGATGCTCAGGGAAGAAATAGCGGAAGGCGATGCCCTCATCATACGCACGTACCTCGATGTTCATCCGGTAACCCGAACCGTCCTTGCGCGACAGGTACAGCGTACCACTATTGTGGCGGTCGCGCACCGTGCCCCGTTCGCCATACAGCGGATGCCATGTCTCGTCACAACTCCCGTACGACACCGAGTCAGCCTCCATCGTATCCATCCAGCAGTCGGGCTGGGGAAGGCTGCGCTTGCCCAACGCCATCTCCCATACCCGGTTGTCCAACTCCAGTCCTGCACGCCCACCGTCAAGTTAGAAGTGCAACTCCTCCACCGCCTTCCTCCGTCCTTGGAGCGTAGCGGAAAGGGCGGAGGAAGGCGGTGGAAGCCGGGCTTCGGGTCATCCGGCAATACAAAA